>CANJKD010000133.1 GCA_947474415.1 Burkholderiales bacterium
GTTGTCCTGCCAGCCAACTGATCAGCCCATCCGCCAACATGCCGTCCCCAGCTGCCAGGGCGCGGCGATAGGTTCGCAGCACGGCAGAGAAGGCCGGCGCTGTCTTGCTGATGGCGCCGAGCCTGGCCTCCATGAGCGCGTTCGTGCGCAGCAGAAGCCCCTCCGCGTCGCTGGCGTCCACCGAGGCGTCAGCCAGGACATCCTGCTCTAGGGCATAGAACCATCCGTCGATCACGCCCCGAAATGCGCCACTCGCCGTATCGGCGGTGCCCAGGTGTTCGACCAGGCGGCGGTAGACCGTCTCCAGGCGGTGCAACGGTGTCTCGGTCTCGTTGATCTGCACTTCAGTGGCTGCGAAGCCGCGCGCGCGCGCCCGCTCCTGCAGCCAGCGGCCAAAGAAGGTCTTGCCGGTGCCGTACTCACCACGTACCGCCTTGAAGCCGCCGCGGCCGGCGCTGACCGATTCGAGCTCGTCGTCAAGGGTCGGCGCGAACGTATCGATTCCGACAGCCAGCGCATCCAGCCCGCTGCTTGGTACCGTGCCGCGTCGCAGGGCGCTCACGATGTCTTCCCGGCGTGCGGAACTGATCATCGTTGGCCTCCTTGGCCGGGCAGCCGGAACTGCTGGTGCAGCAGCACCACGTTCAGCTCAACCGTACCCGCGGTTTCGTCGACGGTCAGCACCAACGCCTGGTCGACGTTCAACAGCCGCCTGACCGCGCTGAGCAAGCCACCGATACGGACCTCAGGCAACGACAGGCGGTGCGCCAGGGCTGCCCGGGACAGCTTGCCACCCCGCTCAGACAAGGATGTCAGGAGCAGTCGCATCTTCTCGTCGGGCGGCGCCACGCGCGCGGCCAACTGCCGCTGAGACGCATAGATCGGGCTGCTCAGCAAGGCGCCGATCCAGTCCAAGGCTACGGGCGGCGTGGCAGCTTCTGGTGGCGGCAGATCGACCGGCTCGAACAACTGCGGCTGCCCTTGCTGCGCAGTCGGTTTGCGCCGCGTTGGCTTCGGTGCTGCGGCGGCTGCCGATTGCACACCTGAGGACTTCGGCATGGGCGGCAGTTCCCACCACTCCGGTGGGGCCGGCGGTGCCGGGGTCCAGCCGGCCAGGTCGAATCCGAGCGGCACGATCACGCTCAAGGGCACCGTGACTTCCTGGGGTGACAGCCCACCGTGATACCCGTTCTTGCGACCCGCATACCTTGTGCTCTCTCCCCACAGGCACACCACCGCGTTCGATCCGTCGGAGGTGACTACGCGCCCCCCGCTGACCGCCAGTTCGTTGGGCGTCTCCGCGTTCTTGCCCGGGCGCCAGCGGTCGCTCTCGCCACCGGGCAACTGTGTGGTGCCGTCTTCGAGCAGATGCCCATGGTCGGCCGTGATCACCACCACCCGGCGTGCTTCGCGCGCCTCGCGCAGCAGTGGCAGCAGCAGCCGCAGGTCTTCCAGTGCCCAGCGCTGATGCAACTGATCTGGGCCGCTCAAATGGTCGTCCACTGCGTTGTAGACCACGCCCACCACACGCTGCTGGGTGCTCGCAATCGCGGCACGCACCTCGGGCGCCAGGTTGGTCGCATCCGCCAGGTCACCCTTGTGGAACAGCCGGGGTGGCGCGCCTGCGCGGCTTTGGGCCAGCAGGGCAGCGTTCGTTGCGAAGCCGGTCTTCTCTTGCGCTGAAGCACCGACGGTCAATCGCCCACACAGCAGGCTGGCGCGGCTGATCTCCGTGATCGTTGGCAGTGCGGCCACACCCGCCAGCGGCAGCCCCAGGCTGGTAGGCACCATCTCGGCCCAGCCTTGGCTGGCAATCCGGGCGAACAACTCACGGAAGATGCTGGTGCTCAAGCCATCCATCACCAGCAGCAGTGTGGGGTGGGCGGCGGCGATCGGTGCCAGCACATGCTCAAGCACCGATTCCAGCGGGATGATCCGACCCTCAGGCGCCGGCTTCTGGGCGTTCCATTGCACCAGTGCCTGTGCGAATGGCTTGGCGAAAGCATTTCGGCGAGCGATAACCGCTTCGCGGCAGGCGCTGTAGGCCTGTGACAGGTCCGGCAGCTCGTCGCCTCCGAGCAGCCGAAAGCGCGCCCAGTCGACGAAGGCGCCTTGGTCAGACTGCCAGGCCACCGCAGCCTGCAAGGATGGAGCGGTCGGCGTGCCGTTCATCAACCAGCGTGCCAGCCGGCGCGCCATCTCGACGCGTTCCATGCGGGGCCTCTGAGCCGCTACCAAGGTGTGCCGGCGCGCGCGGTCGGCCTGCAGCTCAACCTGGGCAAGATTGGTTTCCGAGGGCTCCGTCACATGGGCGGTCAGTGCCAGCGCAAAGTCTTCCAGTCGCTGATCCAGCGCCGCCGGTAGCACGTCGCTGAGGTGCGCAAAGTCGATAACGCGCAGGTCGCGCAGCAGTGCATCTGCGCGGTCGAGTACCGCACGGGACGCGTCCAGCCCGGTCAGTCGAACGACTTGCTCTGCAGCGCGCGCCCAGGCGCGCCCCTCGGCAACACCGACGTGCTTGCCGTTGACGAAGCGCTCCAATCGGATCGCCGCCTGGCCGAGGCCGGCTTGACCCTCACCATCCTGGGCAAACACCACGCCGCACACCAGCCCCAGCGGCAATGCATCGATCGTTCGACCCGCGTCCACGCAGCCCAGCACCATCTCCCCGGCAACTCCCGCCGTCTCGCCCAGCCAGCGCATCACATCGATGCGGGCCGGCGCTGGCAACTGGGCAAGCCTGGGGTCGGCGGCCGGGTTCATCGCCCAGAGCAGCAGCGCCACCGCGTCGGGGCGCGCTGCTTCAATGCCCAGGAATCGATGCAGTACTTCCCGCCATGCGGTTTCAAGGTCGAGGAAGCCATTGGCCACGGGCGGGTAAGTGCCCTGCGACGCGCCGTCGATCAAGGTCTGCGGCATCCACACATAGCGCCCCAGGCGCGCGTCGGTTTCCTTGGCCTGGAACAACTGGCGAACGATGTCCCAGCCCTCGGGCTGAAACACCCGTGCCCTGGCCAGACGGGCGGCGATGTCTTCGGCCAGTTGATGGGTGGCCAGCGGCGTGATCGCGACTAAGCCGGTGGTCTTGGGGTCATGTTTCTCAGCTTCGCATAAAGCTTCGCGCATGGCCAGCGACGACTCACACCAACGAAGGTGGAACTGACGGCCCTGCTGATTCAAGGCGTTGGGCCAGGTTTGCTTGGCTTTGGCGCGAATCGCAATGACAAGGGCTGAGGCGTCACTGTCCAGCACCCGTCTAACCTGCGCTTCAATTTCGGCAATTGACAAGCTCATAGCTTCGTGCCCTTGCGCTGCACCCGCCAGCTCAGCGTCAGCTCGAGGTCGCGTTCACTGGTGACCAGTTTTTTCAGCGCATCCAGCGCGGTCACTGCGGCAGCGCCACTCAGGTGCAACTGCTGCTTCTCGTCCACCACCTCTGGCCCGTTGGCGGGTGGGGCAGGTGGCAGCACAACCGGGGGCGGCAACGGCGCCGGCCCGGTATCGGGCGGCGTTGGTGCGAACTGGGGCGGTATCACTGGGGCCGGTGCCGCCGCTGCCAGTAGACGCATCGCGTCCCGCCCCAATTCTTCAAGCCGCAGTTTCAAGGCCACCACATGTTCGTCACTGGTCAGCGCCTCGGTTAGGCCGCTCATGATCAGCAGCGCCGCGTCGCGACGGTGGTCTACCAAGTCGCGAACCACATCGAACAACTGCCAGTTTCCACTGCCCAAGGCATCGGCGCAGACCTGCGCTTGCCCCAGACTGCGGCTGACCGCTGCCTCTGACGTCTGCAGGCTCGCATTGGCCAGCGTCGTCACCACGTCGCCCTCTGCCGTTTGCGCCAGTGAGGCCAGGAGCGCCTGCGCAGACTCTGCAGACTGCTGGCGCGCCCCCGTGATGCCGGGCGCGTATCGCGCCGAACGGTCGCGCACCTGCGATACCAGGCGGGCCACCGCCTCACGCTTGTCCGCTGCCTTCTGCCGAACTTGATCCACCAGCTTGCCGACATTGGCCGCATTGAGTGTCTGACCGAGCGTCAGGCCGAACAAGCCGGACGCGCGCAGCAGCGCAGTCACCCAGTCTGCCGTGTTCGGCAGCGCCTGCTCCTTGAGCTCCAGCTCATCGGGCACGCTGTCGATCGTGGGCTCGTGAGGCCCGCCGCGCATCGTGAAACGGCGGTTGGTCGATGCCGCAAAGGCCAGGATGATCAGGTTCTGCAGCTCGATGGGCAGGCCCATCGGCGCAGGGGTGTCGATCCACTGCCGCAGCTTGGCCACGGTGATGGCGCCGCCACCGTCCCGCGCATGGCTTTGCGAGAAGCGCGACTGCCAGTGCGGCTCGATCAGCAAATGGGTCTCACCCATCTGCCCCAACTGGCAGGGGTTGACCACCGCACGCACTAATCTGCGGGTAGCGGTGTCTTGCACCAGCCCGCGTTGGCCAGGCGCCTCGATGGCCTTCTGGACTTCAGGCCACACCTTCTTGATGACGCTGGGTTTTATCTCGGTGTCGAACTCCGGGTGGGCCGGATACTGGTGTGCAAACAACTGCCCCAGCAGGCTCTCGAAGGCCGACTTGAAATCCGCCCCCACCGGTGGCCGCGGCGACAGCGTCGGATCCAGCGACTTGAACTGCTGGTCCGCCGTCAGCGGGTTGCTCACCGCATCTCGCGGTTCGGTGCTGATGCCGTAGGCCACCTCCAGCTGCGACCGCAGCTTGATGCGCAACTGGTCAAGCTGGTTGCGCGCCAGGGCCTTGGCTTGTACCCGGTCGACGAACGACAGGTGGGCGGCGTAGTTGTCAAAGCGCTCACCCTGCAGGATGTAGTCCAGCACCACCAGTCGCCCCAGGTCGGCCAGCGCCTTGTTGCTCAGGAACGAGGGCAACCACACCAGTGTCTTGGTGTCGCCGCCGCGGTAATCAGCCAGGCGCGCGATGTCGTCAGCCGGTCCACGGTTCATATCGTCAAACGGAAAGTCCAGTACCACCGTCCAGGCTCCTGAGCGTCCGCGCAGCCGGTCGTCAGTCATCTCCCATACGTTCTCGTACAGCAGCTCCACCTCGCGCCGGGTGCCGCGCCAATTGAATTCGTAGGTGGTGAACAAGCCGCCGGTATCCGGAATCTCAAGTTCTCTAAACAGCGCCTCACGGATCCGCTTGCGGCGGTTGCCGGCGTTGTCGTTCGCCTCGGCCGCCCGCAGGATCGGCTCGATGTCCACGCCCGTCACCTGGATCGAGATGACCGGGTTCTGGTCTTCGGTGATCTTGATCTCGCCAATCTCGCTGGCCCAGTCGCGGCACTTGCGTAGCACGTCCTGCGCCTCGCGGCCCGGAATGGGGGAGCGGAACGTACCGTGGTTCAGCGCCGCCAGGCGCTGCGCGGTCAGGCCCTTCAGTGACTCCACCTCCGGCACCAAGGCGCCGAGCAGCAGCGTTTTCAGCAGTCGGGCGTCGTTGCGCAGGTTCTTGGCAGCGGTGGCGTCAGCTTGACCGAGCTTGATTGCCTCCCAGGTCACGCTGTGATGCCGCTCCAGCATGGGCAGCAGCCGCTGGTTGTACAGGCGCTTGGCGTTCTCGAAATGCAGGCGCATGCCCTCGGAGAACGGCTCGTCGCCTTCGGCAATCGCGTCGTACAAATCTCCCACGGGTATCAGTTGGCCCAACTCCAGATCAGCGCGCCGGTCCACCAGCAACTGAAGCATCAGTTTCAAGGCGGTGCGCTCGCGCTGCAGCGCGGCCGACACGGCAATCAAGGTCTGCACCAGAGCCGGCGTGAACGGGTAGACCTTGCGGAACATGTCGCGGTCAGCCGTGGTGGTGAGCAAGGTGTCGAGAACGTCCTTGCGCATCTTAATCACGTCATCGAAGGTGCCCTGCAGCGTCTGCCGTGCCGCTTCGTCGATCGGGCGCAGCACGCGCCGTTCGGCAATGGCGGGCAGGTTGCGGTCTTCCAGAGTAATGCGGTGAAAGCGAGCCTCCCAGAACTTCAAGGCATCGCTGAACTGGACGTGTGCAGCTCCCGCAAGGTTCTCGCCCACCAGATCGCGTAGGTCACGCTGGCGTGCGACAAAGCTGACCAACGGCACGGGTCGGTCTGCGTTGGATGACTCGACCAGTTTGACCAACTTGACACCCTCGCGGCTCATGAAGCTGGAGTCGGCTGCATGGCTGGCCAGCCACAACACCAGTTCGTCCAGGAACAGGATGACGGCGTCGTAGCCCAGTGCCTTGGCGTGGCGGCTCATGATGCTCAGGCCATCGTCCAGCGACACGAACGACTCGCCGCTGCCCGCCAGCGTGCGGTAGGCCGAGAAGAACTGCGTGATCAGGTCGCCGACCAGCCGCGAGCGCTCTTCGCCGTTGGGTGGCTCCAGCATGGCGGCTTCAAAGCTGACCGCGTCCCAGCCGCTGTCGAACTCGCCCCAACCGCCACCACCGCCGCCGCCGCCACCTCCACCACCCGAAGCCCCTTCGTTCAGTTTGGTGAAAAAGGGCCCGTCACCGATCTGCGCGCGCAGGTCGCGGGCATCCTTGAACAGGCCTTCTGCCAGGTAGAAGCCGGGTACGGGCGCGTCGGGGTGCTTCTTGCGCACGAAGTCCGCGTATTGGCCGAGGA
>CANJKD010000134.1 GCA_947474415.1 Burkholderiales bacterium
ACCCTCAGAGAGGGTGCTCAGGCCGCTAAGGGCCACATGGTGGGCCGCTTCGAGGCCCTTGGAGCGGCCCGGCGCTGGCCTGAGACCGGGTCGCACGGGCTGGCCGCACGCCGAACCCGCATGCCTCCGCGGCCGGGGCCGCCGAGGCATGCCGCCTACAATCCCGCGATGGTCATTTCCCAGATTCCCGAGCTGGTTGCCGAGCTGGCCGCCGGGCGCATGATCGTCCTCGTCGACGAGGAAGACCGCGAAAACGAAGGCGACCTGCTGATCGCCGCCGAGCACGTCACCCCCGAGGCGATCAACTTCATGGCGCGCTACGGCCGCGGCCTGATCTGCCTGACGCTCACGCCCGAACGCTGCGACAAGCTGCAACTGCAGTCGATGACGGCGCGCAACGGCACGCGCCACGGCACCGCGTTCACGGTCTCGATCGAAGCTGCCACCGGCGTCGACACCGGCATTTCGGCTGCCGACCGCGCCCGCACCGTGCAAGCCGCCGTGGCGCGCGACGCGAAAGCAACCGACCTGGTGCAACCCGGCCACATCTTCCCGCTGCGCGCCCGGGAAGGCGGGGTGCTGATGCGCGCCGGCCACACCGAAGCGGGCTGCGACCTGGCCGGCATGGCGGGCCTGGTCCCCGCCGCCGTGATCTGCGAGGTGATGAAGGACGACGGCACGATGGCGCGCCTGCCCGACCTGATGGTCTTCGCGCAGGAGCACGGCCTGAAAATTGGCACCATCGCCGACCTGATCGAATACCGCAGCCGCAACGAAACGCTGATCGAACGCGCCAGCCAGCGCAGGCTCTTGACCGCGCAAGGCGAGTTCGACTGCACCGCCTTTCGCGACCGCACCGGCGGCCTGCACCTGGCACTCACCCATGGCCGCTGGACGCCGGCCGACGAGGTGTTGGTGCGGGTGCATGAGCCCTTGTCGGTGATGGACCTGCTGGACGCGGGCGGCAGCGAACATTCTTGGCCCTTACCGCGTGCGTTGGCCGCCTTGCAGGCCAGCGAACGCGGCGCGGCGGTGCTGCTGAACTGCGGCGAAGTCGCCGCGGCGCTGCTGCCGCGCGTGCTTGCTTGCGACGAGGCTGCCCCCGCACGCACCGGCCCGATGGACCTGCGCACCTACGGCATCGGCGCGCAGATCCTGCGCGAGATCGGCATCACGAAGATGAAGCTGCTCGGCAGCCCGCGCCGCATGCCCAGCATGGCGGGCTACGGCCTCGAAGTCACTGGCTTCGTTGCCGCTCATTCATGACAACAACTCATTCGGAACTGCACCATGCAAGACGCTGACAAGGGCGAGAGCCGGAACGCGAATGGCCTGGCCAGCGGTGGCGGCCTGATCGCCAAGATCGACGGGCGCGACCTGCGCATCGGCATCGTCCAGGCGCGCTTCAATGCGGCGCTGACCGACACGCTGGCCCGGGCCTGCCTCGCAGAGTTGAGCGCGCTGGGCGTGAACCCGAAGCACATCAAGCACGTCAGCGTGCCGGGTGCCCTCGAAGTGCCGCTGGCGCTGCTGGCGCTGGCCGAGACCGAAGGCTACGACGCGCTCATCGCGCTGGGCTGCATCGTGCGCGGCGAGACCTATCACTTCGAGCTGGTGGCGAATGAAAGCGGCGCCGGCGTGACGCGGGTGTCACTCGACAACGGCATCCCGATCGCGAACGCGATCCTGACCGTCGAGACCGAAGCGCAGGCCTGGGCACGCGCCGAGGAAAAAGGCCGTGACGCAGCCCGCGTGGCGGTCGAGATGGCCAATCTGATGGAACACATTTCGTGAACGACGTGAACGACGTGGTGGGCTCCGACCCGGCCGCCGAGCCGGCGCAACCCCCCTTGCCCGCAGCGGCCGGCAGCCCCGCAGCGCGGCCGCCGAAGAAGAAGCGCGCCCCGCCAAAATCGGCACGCCGCCGCTCGCGCGAGATCGCGCTGCAAGGCATCTACGAGTGGCTGGTGTCGGGCGCCGAGCCCGGCTTGGTCGATGCCCACGTGCGCGAACAGAACGACTTCGACAAGTGCGACACGGTTCACTTCGACGCGCTGCTCCACGGCTGCATCCGCGAGGCTGCAGCGATCGACGAAGTGCTGGCCCGCCATGTCGACCGCAAGACCACGATGCTGTCGCCGGTGGAACATGGCGTGCTGATGATCGGCGTGTACGAACTGCAGCACTGCATCGAGATCCCGTACAAAGTGGCAATCAACGAAGCGGTGGAACTTGCGAAGAGTTTCGGCGGCACCGATGGCCACAAGTACGTGAACGGCGTGCTCGACAAGGCCGCCGTCGACCTGCGCACGGTCGAGGTCGAAGCGATGCGTGCGGCGCGGCGTTGAATCGGGCGCTCGCGGCATGAAGCTAGCCATTTGCCCGTCGTTCGCATGAAGCTCGCCCGGCGGCTCGACCACATCGAACCTTTCTACGTGATGGAGTTCGCGAAGGCGGCGGCCGAGCTGGCGCGCAGCGCCGAGTGCGCGGCCGAACCGATGATCTTCCTGAACATCGGCGAGCCCGACTTCACCGCCCCACCACTGGTGCAGCAAGCGGCCGAACGCGCCCTGCACGCCGGCCGCACGCAATACACCGATGCCACCGGCCTGCCGGCGCTGCGTGAGCGCATCAGCGGCTGGTATGCAGGCCGCTTCGGCCTGCGCATTGCGCCACGCCGCATCGTCGTCACGGCTGGCGCCTCGGCCGCCTTGCAGCTCGCCTGCCTGGCGCTGGTGGACCGCGACGACGAGGTGCTGCTGCCCGACCCGAGCTACCCCTGCAACCGCCACTTCGTGGCGGCGGCAGAAGGGCGGCCGGTGCTGGTGCCGGCCAGCGCCGATGAGCGCTACCAGCTCAGCGCGGCCAGCGTGCGCGCGGCATGGGGCGAGCGCACGCGCGGCGTGTTGCTCGCATCACCATCGAACCCGACCGGCACCTCGATCGACCCCGACGAGATGGGCCGCATCGTGGCCACAGTGCGCGAGCACGGCGGCTTCACCATGGTCGACGAGATCTACCTCGGTCTGAGTTTCGACGACCGTTTCGGCCACAGCGCCCTGGCGCATGGGCAAGGGCATGGCGACGACGTGATCTCGATCAACAGCTTCTCGAAATACTTCAGCATGACCGGCTGGCGCCTGGGCTGGCTGGTGGTGCCGGAGGAATTGGTGGCACCGATCGAGAAGCTGGCGCAGAACCTGTACATCTGCCCGTCCACGGTGGCACAGCACGCCGCGCTGGCCTGCTTCGAACCCGAGTCGATCCAGGAATACGAGCGCCGCCGCTGCGAATTTCGCGCCCGGCGCGACTTCCTGGTACCAGCCTTGAACCGCCTCGGCCTGCCCGTGCCGGTGCTGCCCGACGGCGCGTTCTACGCCTGGGCCGACTGCTCGGCGCACCATGCCAGCAGTTGGGATTTCAGCTTTGACATGTTGCGCCGCGCACACGTCGCCATCACACCTGGGCGAGACTTCGGCCGTCACGCGAGCGAGCGTTTCGTGCGGCTGTCTTACGCCAGTTCGATGGCGCACCTGCAAGAAGCCGTCGCCAGGCTGGAACGCGTCTTGTCATAGCGGGCGTGGCATCGGGCCCGGCGCCGGCTTACGCCAACCGCGCAATGCCGCCCAAATGGTGAGGGTGTGTGACGAAGAGGTGGGAGAACGCGCTTTTCGGACCATCAGCCGCGCGGGGCTGGGCTAAGCTGGCACGGTGACGTCGCTCAACCCACCGCCCGTGCCCGGGCCGAATGATTCGGAACCCGACCCGGCCGGCAGCCTGTCGCCGAGCCTGCCCGCCGACATGCGCCTCTGGGGTGACGCCGACATCGAGGCGATGCGCGGTGCTGCGACCGAGTCCCTACCCCCTGCGCCCATGGTCGACGATGCGCAGACGATCGGCCACATCGGCCGCTACGCGCTGAAATACCGCCTGGGTGAAGGTGGCCTGGGCACGGTGTTCGCAGCCCACGACCCGCTGCTGTCGCGCCTGATCGCCGTCAAGACGCTGAACCTGGAGGTCGAGGAGGACGAGCGCGAGTCTTTCAACGCGCTGTTCCTGAACGAAGCGCGCGCTGCGGCGGGCTTGAGCCATTCGCACATCGTGACCGTTTTCGACGCCGGCATCAGCGACGACCGGGCCTATATCGCGATGGAACTGCTGAAGGGCCGCGATCTGCGCCAACTTCGCCAGGAAGGCTGGCGCGCTTCGCCGGCACAGGCGGCGTTGATCGTGCGCCGCGTGGCCGACGCACTCGGCTATGCGCACAGCAAGGGCGTGGTGCACCGCGACGTGAAGCCGGCCAACATCTTCATGGTCGGCCGAACGCAACCGAAGGTGCTCGACTTCGGCATCGCCCTCATCACCCACCAGCACGACATGGCGGGCGATACCGCCGACGGCGACATGGCGGCTGGGTCGCCGTATTACATGGCGCCAGAACAGGTGCGCCATGAAACGGTCGACCGGCGCGCCGACGTGTTCTCGCTCGGCGTCGTGCTCTACGAAATGCTGACCGACCGGAAGCCGTTCCGCGGTGCCACGCTGGCCGACATCGCCACCGCTGTGCTCAAGCACGAGCCGCCGCTGGCGCACACGTTGGACCCGGCCGTGCCCGAGGCGCTGTCGCTCATCACCGCGAAGGCGCTGCAGAAGAACCCCGATCAGCGCTACCGCTCCGCGCGCGCCTTCTCGCGCGAACTGCGCCACTGGCTCGATGAAAACACCACCGCACCGGATGGTGATGTGCCGGTCGTGAGGGAGCGCCAGCCGACTGCCCTGTGGCTTGGCCTGGCCGGCGCTGCGGCACTGGCCGGTGCAGCGGCGCTGTGGCTGGTGTTCGCGCCACCGCATGCGGCCAGCCTTGCCCTGGGTGCGGCGCCTGCGGCGTCGGCAGCGTTGCCGGCGGCGTCGGTCACGCCACCGGTGGCGAGCGCGGCCGCAGCCGCACCGCTTTCGATGGCCGAGAGCGCCGCGTCCGCAGCGCCACCCGACGTTGCAGCATCAGCGCCCCTTGCGGCACGAACCGCCGCGACGACGGTGGGTAATCCGGCACGCGCCGGTGCGCCAGCGCCCAGGGAAGCCTTCTCGAAAGAGTCACCGAAAGAGTCACCGAAAGAGCGCCGCATCCGTGAGGCGCGCGAGCATGACGCGCGTGCCGCCGCCGTAGTGCCTGCCGCCACCCCGGCCACCGGCACGGTGCGAATTGCGATCAGCCCTTGGGGCCATGTGGACGTCGACGGTCAGGCCGTCGGCACGTCACCGCCGCTGACCGAACTCACGCTCCCCGAGGGCAGGCACGAGATCGTGGTCCGCAATGCCGACCTGGCGCCGCTCAGTGTGACCGTGACCGTCACGGCCGGGCAGCCCGTCAACCTCAAGCACAAGTTCTGATGAAACCCATGATGAAGCCACCGCTCGCCTGCATCGCCAGCATCGCCATCGCGATCACCTTGTCGCTGGCCGCCTGTGCCCTGCCACCGACTGACGCGCCCGGCCTGATGGACGTGTCCGACCGCCCTGCCGAGAAGGCCTTGCTGGCCGGCATGCGGGCCTATGACGACGCTCAGTATCGGCAAGCCGAACAGCAACTGTTGCTGGCGCTGAACAGCGCTCTCGCCTCAAAGCGCGACCGGGCGGCGGCACACAAGCACCTTGCCTTCATCTACTGCACCAGCGACCGCCTGATCGCCTGCGAAACCGAGTTCCGCGCCGCCCGCGCGGTCGACCCGAAGTTCACGCTGAGCAAGTCGGAAGCAGGCCACCCGGTGTGGGGCCCGGTGTACCAGCGCGTGCAGCAATAATCGCGCAGCCCGCCGCCGATCCCCGTGGCGGCGACCAGCCCCTGCGCCAATGCCCGCACCCGCCTCATTTGCCGATCACGCCCGCGCCGACTTTCGCCTCGCCGTGCGCGTCTACTGGGAAGACACCGATGCCGGGGGCGTCGTTTTTTACGCCAATTACCTGAAATTCTTCGAGCGCGCCCGCACCGAATGGCTGCGCTCGCTCGGCCACCAACAGCAGCTGATGCGAATGCGCGACGGTGTGATGTTCGTCGTCACCGACACCACGCTGCGCTACCTGCGGCCAGCACGTCTCGACGACGAACTCGACGTGACGGTGCACGTGAAACACGCCGGCCGCGCGCAACTGACGCTCTGCCAACAAGCCTGGCGCCGCCGCGAAACCGGCGACACCGCAGGCCCTGAATTGCTCACCGAAGGCACGATCCGCATCGGCTGTGTGGACGCCGGAACTTTCCGGCCTGCCCGCATTCCGACGGCGGTGTGCCACTCCCTTATCCCGCTTGCCTTCCCCCGGATGACCCACGGATGAACCAGGACTTTTCGATCTTCACGCTGGTCATCCATGCGAGCTTCGTCGTTCAACTCGTGATGGCCGGCCTGATGGTCGCCTCGCTGGCCAGTTGGACCGTCATCTTCAGCAAGCTCTTCGGCCTGAAGCGCACACGCGGCGACAACGAGCTCTTCGAGCGCGAATTCTGGGCCGGCAAGAACATCAACGAGTTGTATGCCGAGGCGCTGAAGCGTACCGACGGCTCGCCGATGGCGCGCATCTTCGCCTCCGGCATGCGCGAATTCATGAAGCTGCGCGA
>CANJKD010000135.1 GCA_947474415.1 Burkholderiales bacterium
AAGCGCACGCTGCTTCAGTTGTTCGCACCGGCGGCGGTGGTCACCGACCTGCAAGGCAACCTGATGTACGTGCACGGCGAGACCGGCAAATTCCTGCGGCCGGCGCCGGGGCAACCGAGCAACAACGTGGTCGCCATGGCGCGCGAGGGTTTGGCGCGGGAGTTGCGCGAAGCGCTGCACCAAGCGGCGCTGCAGAACCTGCCCACGCTGAACCGCAGCCTGAACGTCAAGACCAATGGCCACACCCAGCCGGTGAGCCTGAGCGTGCGTTTACTGCCTGAAGTGGAAGGCTTGCAGAGCGCATTGCTCGTGAGCTTCCAGGAACTTCCCGGTGCGGCGTCGGCCGCGCCGACGCGCAAGTCGCGCCGTGGCGGCCTGCCCGAGACGCAGCGCGTTCAGGAAATCGAGCACGAACTGGCCAACGCGAAAGAAACCCTCACGGTCATGCTCGAAGGGCAACAAGCATCCAACGAGGAACTACAGTCGACCAACGAGGAACTGCAGAGCACCAATGAAGAACTGCAGTCGACCAACGAAGAGCTCGAAACGTCGAAAGAGGAACTTCAGTCGGTCAACGAAGAACTGGTGACGGTGAACGCCGAGTTGCAGATCAAGATCGAGCAGATGGCCGGCATGCAGGACGACATGAAGAACCTGCTCGACAACATCCGCCTTGGCACCGTGTTCCTCGACCGCCAGCTGATCATCCGGCGCTTCACCCGCGATGCCACCCGCGTGTTCCGGCTCGTGGCCACCGACGTGGGCCGCGCGCTGGCCGACATCCGCTGCGAACTGCAGGGCGCCGACCTGCCGGCCGTTGCGCAAACCGTGCTCGATTCCCTGGTGCCGATCGAGCACGAGTTCTGCACCGCCGCGGGCGTTTGGTACCTGACGCGCATCCAGCCCTACCGCACCGTCGACAACGTCATCGACGGCGTGGTGCTCACCTTCGCCGACGTGACCGAGCGGGTCCACGCCATTGCAGCGCGCAAGGCGGCCGAACTGGCCCAGGCCATCGTCGACACCGTGAACAAAGCGCTCATCGTGCTCGACGCTGAACTGAGGGTCATTGCCGCGAACCGTGCCTTCTACCGCGAATTCAATGGTACGCCAGCGGCCACCGTTGGGTTTGCATTTTTCGAATTCGCGATGCACCAGTTCGATGTGCCGTTGTTGCACGATTGGCTCGAAAACGAATTGCCGCGCGAACGCCTCTTCGAGCGGCGCGTGCTGGAGCACAACTTCGCCGGCCTCGGCGTGCGGCGCCTGCAAGTCAGTGCGCGCCGCCTCGACGGCCAGGCCGGCATTGGTGATCTGGTGCTGCTCTCGATCGAAAGCATCGGCGCTGCCTCCGAGATGCCGCAGTGAAACGGTTGCCGGCCCCGCAGCCCTCGCCCGAGCGTGCCGAGCAACTGCGCGCGGCTGCCGCCAGACACGCCGCCCGCGCCACCGCCGCAGTCGGGCAGCTCGCCAACGAACTGCAGGTGCACCAGATCGAACTGGAGATGCAGAACGAGGAGTTGCGACGCACCCTGGCGGAACTCGAAACCGTGCGCGATCGCTATGTCGACCTGTTCGACTTCGCGCCGGTCGGCTACCTGTCGCTGAATGAAGACGGCGCCATCATCGAGGCCAACCTGACCGGTGCCGTGTTGCTGGGGGCCGAGCGCAAGCGCCTGCTGGGCAGCCGCTTCGCACGCCATGTGGCGCCTGCCGACACCGACCGATGGCACCACTTCGTGCTGGGCTTGTCGCGAAACATCGAGCCAGGCCGCGTCGAACTCGACCTGAAATCCGGCGCCGACCGCAGCTTCCATGCGCAGGTCGATGCGCGCCGGGTGGCCAGGCCCGACACCGCACCCACCCTGCGCCTCACGATCACCGATATCACTCAACGAACGCGCGACGAAGCCGAGTTGCGGCTTGCCGCCATCGCGTTCGAGGCCCAGGAAGGGATGATGATCACCGACACGAGCGGCGTGATCGAGCGGGTCAACAGCGCCTTCACCGCAATGACGGGCTACAGCGCAGCCGAGGCGGTCGGCCGCAACGCGCGCCTGCTGCACTCGGGCCGCCATGGCAGCGCGTTCTTTACCGCGATGTTCGACAGCGTGAAGCGCAATGGCACCTGGCAAGGCGAGGTCTGGAACCGGCGCAAAGATGGCGAGCTGTATGCCGAATGGCTGACCATCACCGCCGTGCCGGGTGACACACCCACGAAATCACGCTACGTGGGCACCATGCACGACATCTCGCGGCGCAAGGCCCGCGAAGAAGAGATTGAACAGCTCGCCTTCCACGACCCACTCACCGGCTTGCCGAACCGCCGGCTCATGAAAGACCGACTGCAGCAAGCCATGGCGTTGAGCGCCCGCGCCCAGCGCGAAGGCGCGCTGATGTTCATCGACCTCGACCACTTCAAGGTCATCAACGACACGCTCGGTCACGACAAGGGTGACCAGCTGCTGCGCCAGGTGGCGCAACGCCTGACCGGCTGCGTGCGCGAATGCGACACCGTGGCGCGGCCCGGCGGCGACGAGTTCGTCGTGATACTGGCGGCCGACCTCAGCGAAGCGGCCGAGGCCGCCGCCGCGCAGGCCAAGCTGGTTGGCGAAAAGATACTGGCCGCCCTGAACCAGCCGTTCCATATTTCCGGCCAGGAATACCTCTCGGGCGCGAGCATCGGCATCACGCTGTTCAGCGACCACGAAGTCACGCTCGATGACCTGCTGCAACGCGCCGACCAGGCGATGTACGAAGCCAAGGCCGGCGGCCGCAACACCTTGCGCTTCTTCGACACTGTCGTGCAACTGGCAATGCGCGAGCGCACCCAGCTCGAAGCCGCGCTGCGCCTGGCCCTGGCCCGCGGCCAGATGCTGCTGCACTACCAGCCTGTGTTCAGCGGCGACGGGGTGTTGCACGGTGCCGAGGCCTTGCTGCGCTGGCAGCACCCGCTGCGCGGCTTGTTGTTGCCCGACGCATTCATCGGGATCGCCGAAGACACCGGGCTCATCCAGCCGCTCGGCCGCTGGGTGCTGGAAGCGGCATGCGTGCAACTGGCGGCCTGGGCTGCGCTACCGCGCACGGCCGGGCTGACGCTGTCGGTGAACGTCAGCGCCCGCCAGTGGCGCGACAAGCAGTTCGTGGCGAATGTGCTCGAAACACTGGCCCGCAGCGGCGCGGAACCGGCCCGTCTCACACTCGAACTGACCGAAGGCGTGATGCTCGACAACGTGGCCGACACCATCGACAAGATGCAGACCTTGCGGGCGGTCGGCCTGCGCTTCTCGCTCGATGATTTCGGTACCGGCTATTCGTCGCTCGGTTACCTGAAGCGGCTGCCGCTCGCCCAACTCAAGATCGACCGTTCCTTCGTGCGCGACCTCGCGACGAGCCCGCAAGATGCGGCGATCACGCGGGCCATCGTCGAGCTGGCCCGCAGCCTGGGCTTGGGCGTCGTCGCCGAGGGCGTAGAAACTCAGGCCCAACGCGACCTGCTCGCCGGTTGGGGCTGCGACGCATTCCAGGGCGATCTGTTCGGGCCTGCGGCGCCGGCCGGGGCCTTGCTCAAATCGAAGTGATCGGCCCCCGGGGCGACCCGGGCCTGCGCATCCCGGGTCGTTCTGGCCCGACCATCGACATCGGTGCGCCGCAGACCGTGCGGGTTGGGCGAGCGCCATGCCTGCGGCTGCGGTGTGAGGCCAGTTCGAAGACGCTGAACCCCAGTCGGGTTTGAAGCGAGACCACAGCTCGGGCGCCACTCACGGCAGCCACAGGTGCGCACACCAGCGCGCACTGTAAACGTTCCGGCACCCCATCTTTCCTACAGCCAGCGAAGCTGAGAACCTTGCGCACATGACGATGGCGCGCACGCCCTCGGCAGTCCTCGGGGGTTCCGCTGCGCGTTTCCGGTCAAAAATGACGGGGTTTCGTGGCTTTCGGTGAGACCCGCTGAAAAGCAAAAGCCCTTGATTTCTTCGACAACATCAAGGGCTTGCGGGACGTCATGAGACGCCGTGAAACGAGATCACATGTGGTCGATCATCACCTGTCCGAAGCCCGAGCACGATACCTGCATCGCGCCTTCGATCAGCCGCGCGAAGTCATAGGTCACCTTCTTGCTGGCGATCGAGGCAACCATCGACGCGATGATCAGGTCGGCTGCGGCACTCCAACCCATGTGGCGCAACATCATCTCGGCTGAAAGGATCTCGGAGCCGGGGTTGACGTAGTCCTTGCCGGCGTACTTGGGTGCCGTGCCATGGGTGGCTTCGAAGCAGGCCACCGAGTCCGACAGGTTGGCACCCGGCGCAATGCCGATGCCGCCCACTTGCGCGGCCAATGCGTCGGAGATGTAGTCGCCATTCAGGTTCAAAGTGGCGATCACGGAGTACTCGGCCGGGCGCAGCAGGATCTGCTGCAGGAAGGCGTCGGCGATGACATCTTTGACAATGATGTCGCGGCCCGTCTTCGGGTTCTTGAACCTGCACCACGGGCCGCCATCAATCGGTTCGGCGCCGAATTCCTTCTGTGCCAGCGCATAGGCCCAGTCACGGAAGCCACCTTCGGTGTACTTCATGATGTTGCCCTTGTGGACGATCGTCAGGTTCGGCTTGTCGTTGTCAATCGTGTACCGCAAGGCCTTGCGCACGAGCCGCTCGGTGCCTTCGCGGGACACCGGCTTGATGCCGATGCCCGAGGTGTTCGGGAAGCGGATCTTCTTCACGCCCATCTCGTCGATCAGGAACTTGATGAGCTTCTTCGCCTTGTCGGATTCGGCTTCGTATTCGATGCCGGCGTAGATGTCTTCCGAGTTCTCACGGAAGATCACCATGTCGATTTTTTCGGGCTCTTTCACCGGCGACGGCACGCCCTTGAAGTACTGCACCGGGCGCAGGCAGACGTACAGATCGAGCTCCTGGCGCAGTGCCACGTTGAGCGAGCGGATGCCACCGCCTACGGGCGTGGTCAGCGGGCCCTTGATCGACACCACATACTCGCGAAGCACGGCGAGCGACTCTTCCGGCAACCACACATCAGGGCCATAGATTCGGGTCGATTTCTCGCCGGCATAGATCTCCATCCAGTGGATCTTCTTCTTGCCGGCGTAGGCCTTGGCCACCGCCGCATCGACCACCTTGATCATCACCGGGGTGATGTCGAAACCGATGCCGTCGCCCTCAATGTACGGAATGATTGGCTGGTCAGGGACGTTCAACGACAAATCGGCGTTGACGGTAATCTTCTGCCCGCCTTCGGGCACCTTGATGTGCTGGTACATGAGGTTGTGGCTCCGGGCGCTGGGTTGTTGGGAAGCGGCGTTCGATTCTAGGCCTGCACATTGATAATCCAGCCACCCACTCTGCCCACGCCAATGACACGCATGCCCGCGCGACTCGCCTTTTTCCTTGTCACCACCGCGTGGGGCATTGCCAGCCATGCGCAAGACGGCCCGCAGAAGTTGGCTGCGATCCGCTTGAGCGCTGGCATGCACGTGATCCAGGCCGAGCTTGCGCAGTCACCGGAAGAACGCACGATCGGCCTGATGTTCCGCAAGACCATGGCCACCAACGACGGCATGCTGTTTGCCTTCGAACAAGCCGGCCAGCAATGCTTCTGGATGAAGAACACGCTGCTGCCGCTGTCGGCCGCGTTCGTCGCCGATGACGGCACGGTGGTGAACATCGAGGACATGAGGCCGCAGACGCTCGACGGTCACTGTTCCCTGAAACCTGTGCGTTTCGTGCTCGAGATGAACGAAGGCTGGTTCGCGAAGCGCGGCATCAAGCCGGGAGCCAAGTTGCAGGGCGCGCCGTTCAGGAAGTGACGCCGCCGTGCCGGCATTGAAAAGGCCGGTCAGTGACCGGCCTTGCTGCATTCGGCAGCATACCCCGCCACCATGCGGGCTGGCGTTGGATCAGGCGAAGTTCGCTTCCGCGAAGTCCCAGTTCACCAGCGACGTGAGGAAGGTCTCGACCCACTTCGGGCGCATGTTGCGATAGTCGATGTAATAGGCGTGTTCCCACACGTCGACGGTCAACAATGCCTTGTCTGCCGTGGTCAGCGGGGTGCCGGCGGCGCCCATGTTGACGATGTCGACACTGCCGTCGGACTTCTTCACCAGGAAGGTCCAGCCGGAGCCGAAGTTGCCCACGGCGCTCTTCGTGAAGGCTTCCTTGAAGGCGGCATAGCTGCCCCACTTCGCGCTGATCGCGGCACCCAGTGCGCCCTTCGGCTCGCCGCCGCCGGCCGGCTTCATGCAGTTCCAGAAGAACGTGTGGTTCCAGATCTGGGCCGAATTGTTGTAGACACCGCCGGTCGACTTCTTGATGATTTCTTCAAGCGACAGGCTCTCGAACTCTGTTCCCTTTTGCAGGTTGTTCAGGTTAACGACATACGCGTTGTGATGCTTGCCGTAGTGGTACTCCAGCGTCTCATTGCTCAGGTGCGGCACCAGGGCGTCGAGGGCGTACGGCAGTGCGGGCAGGGTGTGTTCCATCATTGACCTTTTCCAGGAAGTTAGGGAGTGCTACAGCTATTGTAGGCAGCTGGCCATGGCCCTGCAGGTGGCGCCGGCCAGAGCGCGAAGCCCGCAAGGTTGCGCTCAAAG
>CANJKD010000136.1 GCA_947474415.1 Burkholderiales bacterium
CGCCTCGGCTCTTCTTGGCCGCCGACGCACCGCGCGCAGCCACCGCCTTGGCGCGACCTGCCTTGGCTGCCCGGTCGCGCACCTGCACCTCCTTCAGTTCTTCAGCGACCGTGCCACTGACTGCGCCTTTGCGCTTGCGCGCCACAGGCGCGTCGACCTCGCCCTCGCGCACCAACCGGAAATCGATCTTGCGGCCATCGAGGTCGACCCGGCTGACCTGCACGCGAACCCGCGAGCCGACCGCATAGCGCACACCGCTGCGCTCGCCACGCAATTCCTGCCGCACTTCGTCGAAGCGGTAGTACTCGCCGCCGAGTTCGGTGATGTGCACCAGCCCTTCGACATAGAGGCCGTCAAGCTGCACGAACAGGCCGAAGCTCGTGACGGAACTCACCGCGCCGCTGAATTCCTCGCCGAGGTGCTCGCGCATGTAGCGGCACTTGAGCCAGGCCTCGACATCGCGGGAGGCCTCGTCGGCACGCCGTTCATTGACGCTGCAATGAACGCCCGCGACTTCCCACTTTTCCTCTTCGGCACTGATGCTCTTCACTGGCCTGGCCGGCTTGCGCCCGGCCGGGGCCGGGTTGCTCGGGCCGGTGACGAGGTGGTAGCGCTTGCCGCCCAGCAAGGCCTTGATGACACGGTGCACCAGCAGGTCGGGATAGCGCCGGATCGGGCTTGTGAAGTGCGTGTAGGCCTCGTAGGCCAGCCCGAAGTGGCCGCCGTTGATGCCGGTGTAGATGGCTTGCTGCATCGAGCGCAGCAGCATGGTGTGGATCTGCACCGCATCGGCTCGGTCCTTGGTGGCCGCGGCAATCGCCTGAAACTCGCCGGGCTTCGGGTCGTCGCTGATCGACAGCCCGAGGCCGAGCGCACGCAGATAGTTCTGCAACAGGGTCTTCTTCTCGGGCGTCGGCCCTTCGTGCACGCGGTAGAGCGACGGGTGCTTGGCGCGTGCGATGAAGTCGGCCGAGCACACGTTGGCCGCCAGCATCGCTTCTTCGATCAGCTTGTGCGCGTCGGTGCGGGTGCGCGGCACGATCTTCTCGATGCGGCCGTTCTCGTCACACACGATCTGCGTCTCGGTGGTCTCGAAGTCGATCGCACCGCGCTTGGTGCGCTCTTTAAGCAACGCACGGTAGACCTCGTGCAGGTTCAACAGGTCGCCGACGCGGTCCTCGCGCTTCGCGGCTTCCGGGCCGCGCGTGTTGGCGAGAATGGCCGCCACTTCGGAGTAAGTGAAGCGTGCGTGCGAGCAGATCACCGCAGGGAAGAACTGGTAGGCGTGGATCTCGCCGGTGGCGGTGACGAGCATGTCGCACACCATCGCGAGCCGGTTCTCGTTCGGGTTCAACGAACACAGGCCGTTCGACAGCTTCTCGGGCAGCATCGGGATCACGCGGCGCGGGAAGTAGACCGAAGTGGCGCGCTCATACGCGTCGGCATCAATCGGGTCGCCCGGCTTGACGTAGTGACTCACGTCGGCAATCGCCACGACCAGGCGCCAGCCGTTGTTCGCCTTAGCACCGCGGCCGGTGCTCTTGCCAACGACAGCGGGCTCGCAGTACACCGCGTCGTCGAAGTCGCGCGCGTCTTCACCGTCGATGGTGACGAGCGGCACATCGGTCAGGTCGATGCGGTTCTTCATGTCGACCGCACGCACCTTATCGGGCAGGCTCGCGGCCTGCGCCAACGTGGCCGGCGAGAACTGGTGCGGCACCTCGTACTTGCGCACCGCAATCTCGATTTCCATGCCGGGGTCGTCGATCTCGCCCAGCACTTCGGTGACGCGGCCGACCGGCTGCGAGTACATCGACGGCGGCTCGGTGAGTTCGATCGCCACCACCTGCCCGGCGACTGCGTTTGCGGTCGCGTTCTTCGGGATCAGGATGTCCTGGCCATAACGTTTGTCTTCAGGTGCGACCAGCCAGACGCCGCTCTCGTGCAGCAGTCGCCCGATGATCGGCACACGCTTGCGTTCCAGGATCTCGAGCACGCGCCCTTCGGGCCGCCCCTTGCGGTCGTAACGCATGACGCGCGCCTTGACGCGGTCGCGGTGCAGCACGGATCGCATTTCCTGCTGCGAGAGGTAGAGATCGGCCTGCCTGTCGTCGCGCACGACGAAGCCATGACCGTCGCGGTGACCTTGCACCTTGCCCTCGACTTCGGCCATCAGTTCAGCACCGGTGTGGTTAGATTGAGTGAATGTGTTTGTTTTGATGATATAGTCCTAGACTTGCTGAAATGCCCAGGTGGCGGAATTGGTAGACGCACTAGTTTCAGGTACTAGCGGGTAACTCCGTGGGGGTTCGAGTCCCTTCCTGGGCACCAAGAATATGTGAGGGGCCAGCATGAAAGTGCTGGCCTTTTTGCATTTCTGAGTTGGAGTGTGAACGTTGGGCCGGGGTGAAAAAGCAGTCGAATGAACCGTTGAACGAGCGCGCCATATTCTTCGGTGCCGAGCGGTACTAAAAGATGCTTCGACGCTCAAACCCTGCCTTAGGCGGAGCGCCAAGGTTCAACAAAGACTAGATGACGAATTTCTTTGCCAATGCGTCGGGCCGCATGTCGTCGTATTCTTCGAACGGCTGGTGAATCCAGGGGCTGGACGGCAACAGTTCGACGAAAAAATCAGGCGTATACGTCGAAACGCCCTTGGTCCAGATGACCGCCGAACGCAACTCGCTGATGCCTGGCATCGCGCGCAGGCGATCAACCACTGCCCGCAGGGTGACACCCGAATCCGAAAGATCGTCGACCAGCAGCACGCGCCCGGCCAGTTCGCCCTTCGGCATAGTGATGTACTTCGCCAAGTCGAGACGGCCCTGGATCGTGCCGGCATCGGCGCGGTACGAACTCGTCGACATGATGGCCAGCGGCTTGTCGAACACACGCGACAGTACATCGCCGGGCCGCATGCCGCCACGCGCCAGGCACAGGATCTGGTCGAACTCCCAGCCCGAGCTGGCAATCTTGAGCGCCAGGCGCTCGATCAGCATGTGGTACTCGTCCCAGCTCACATACAGGTGTTTGCCATCGTCGGTCAGCATGCGTTTTTCCTTGGGCTGGTGCGGTCGGGCGAATCGGTGTGGCAATGCAGACGGCGCCGTGCGCCATGAGCACAGGGGCGGTGTTGCTGGCGGCGCCTAGCCTTTGAACGGATGGCGCAACACAATCGTGTGCTCGCGGCCCGGGCCGGTGGACACCATGTCAATGGGCGCACCGATAAAACCCTGCACGCGTTCAAGGTAGAGGCGCGCGTTCAGCGGCAACTTGTCCCATTCGGTCACACCAAAGGTGGTTTCGCTCCAGCCGGGGAAGGTGTCGTAGACCGGCACGCAGGCGGTGATGTCATCGGCGTCGAGCGGCAGGATATCGATGCGTTTGCCACGCAGTTCATAGCCGACGCAGACCTTGATCTCGGCCAGCCCGTCGAGAACGTCGAGCTTGGTAATGCACAGGCCGGAGATGCCGTTGATGATGAAGGAACGTTTCAGCAAAGCGGCGTCGAGCCAGCCACACCGCCGCGGGCGGCCGGTGACCGTGCCACGCTCCTGGCCGATGCTGGACAGGTGGTGGCCGACCGTGCCGGGCTCATCCATAGGCAGTTCGGTCGGGAACGGCCCACTTCCGACCCGCGTTGTGTAGGCCTTGGTGATGCCGAGAATGTAGTGCAGCTGATCGGGCCCGACGCCCGCGCCAGCGGCCGCATTGCCGGCCACGCAGTTACTAGAAGTAACATACGGGTAGGTGCCATGGTCGATGTCGAGCAGGGTGCCCTGCGCACCCTCGAACAGAATGTTCGCGCCGCTCCGGCCCGCCTTGTGCAGCGTGTAGCCCACGTCGGCCATCATCGGCTTGAGTTGCTCGGCCACCGCCATCGCGAGGTCGAAGATCGGCTGGAATTCAAGCGCCTTCGAGCGCAGGAACCCGGTCAGTGCGAAGTTGTGAAGCTCCAGCAGTTCGCGCAGCTGCTTCGCAAAGCGGTCGGGGTGTTTCAGGTCCTGCACGCGCAGCGCGCGGCGCGCCACCTTGTCTTCATACGCCGGCCCGATGCCCTTGCCCGTAGTGCCGATCTTGCCGGCGCCACTGGTTTCGCGCATCGCTTCGCGCGCATTGTCGAGCTCAACGTGGAACGGCAGGATCAGCGGGCACGATTCACTGACGAAAAGGCGCGAGCGCACATCCAGCCCGATCACTTCCAGCCGTTCGATTTCGGCCAACAAGTGGGTCGGGTCGACGACCACGCCATTTCCGATATAACAGGCCACGCCGTCGCGCATGATGCCGGAGGGGATCAGTTGCAATGCCGTCTTGACGCCCTTGATCACGAGCGTGTGGCCGGCGTTGTGGCCGCCCTGGAAGCGAACCACGGCCTGGGCATGATCGGTCAACCAATCGACCACCTTGCCCTTGCCCTCGTCGCCCCATTGGGTGCCGACGACGACGACATTGCGGCCCTTGGCCGGGCCGCTTGCTACGTTCATTTGCTGCATGTGCAATTCATCCGATACTGAAAATTTTTCTGGGAAAAGGCCGGCTTCAAGCCCCGCTCACAACGCGCGCACAATCCACCTGCCAGCGGACAGCACCAGTTCGTGGTCGCAGTCGAACTCCTCGCCTTCGTGCTCGTGACCGGGCAGGATGCGAACCACTGTGTGGCCTTGCTCGCGCTGACTGCGCACCGCTGCACGCAAGGCGGCGTCTTCGGCCCATGGCGCGCGGATGGCGGCATGCAAGGCACGGTCGGGCGCAAGTGCGGCGAGCGTCTTCAGGTCAAGGCTGAAACCGACGGCCGGGCGGTCGCGGCCGAACACCGCCCCAACCTGGTCATAGCGGCCACCGCGGGCGATGGCCTCCGCTGACCCGGCGACATAGACCGTGAAGCGCGAACCGCTGTAATAGCCGTTGCCACCGACATCCGCCAGGTCGAAACCGACCCGAACCTCAGGGTGGGCCTGGCGCACATGCACGGCGAGCCATTGAAGGTCGTCCAGCGCCGCCTTCACGGTGGGGTTGGCCGGCAGTTCCCGGCGCGCGATCTCGATGATCTCGTCGCTCCCGTACAGCGAGACAAGCAACTGCAATGCACGGCCTATTTCAACCGGCATTCCCCGCGACAGTTCGCGTAGCGCGGCAGCATCTTTCGAAGCGAGTGCCGCGCAGATGCCGTCCCATTCGCCGGCATCGACCGGCGCACCCGCCAGCACACCACGCACGATGCGCGCATCACCGAGGTCGATCAGTACTTCGGCCAGACCCGCACGGCGCAGGCAATCGAGGGCCAGATCCTGAACTTCCAGATCAGCTTCCAGCCCGCTGTGACCGTAGATCTCGGCGCCAAACTGCAGGGGCTCGCGGCTCGAATGCATCCCGTCCGGCAATGCGTGCAATACTGGTCCGCAGTAGCAAAGCCGCGTGACGCCAGCCCGGTTCAGCAGGTGCGCGTCGATGCGCGCGACTTGGGGTGTGCTGTCGGCCCGCACGCCGAGCGTACGCCCGCTCAGTTGGTCGACGAGCTTGAAGGTCTTCAAGTCGAGCGCGCGACCGGTACCGGAAAGCAACGACTCGATGTGCTCCAGCAGCGGCGGGATCACCAGTTCGCAGCCATAGCAGCGGGCCACGTCGGTCAAGCCGCGACGCAACTCTTCGATGTGCCTGGCCTGTGCGGGCAGGACATCAGCGATGTGCTCGGGCAGAAGCCAAGCAGAGGACATGAGAAAGGCCGCCGGGTTAAAAACAGAATTGTACCGGCCTGGCCCAGCGGCCCAGCCCGCCATCAAGACAAGAAGAAAGCCAGCATCAACAAGCCAGCCACCATGCTGCTCAAGCCGATGAACCGGATCTGCCCGTCACTCAGGCGCGTGGCGCGCTCGAACACAGCGCGCCACTTCACCGGGCTGATGAAGGGCAGTAAACCCTCGACGATCAACATCAGCGCAAACGCGCCGACCAGAAGGTCCCAGAACCCCGCGTTGGTCAAAGCCTACTTCTTGGGGCTTGCTGCCGCAGCGGCAGGCGCACCGCGCATGGCCTTGAAGAATTCGCTGCTCGGGTCGATGACCATCACGTCCGACTTGCTGCGAAAACTCGACCGGTATGCCTCCAGGCTTCGGTAGAACTGCGCGAACTGGGCGTCACGCCCGAACGATTCGGCAAAGATCGCCGAAGCCTTCGCATCGCCCTCGCCCTTGACCTTCTGCGCATCGCGGTAGGCCTCGGCCACGATCACTTCGCGCTGGCGATCCGCATCGGCGCGAATCTTCTCGCTCTCGGCACCACCGGTCGCACGCAACTGGTTCGCCACTTGCTTGCGTTCGGATGCCATGCGGCTGTAGATCGACTCGGTGATGTTGGCGACGAAATCGACACGCTTGATGCGCACGTCGAGGATCTCGATACCGAATGACTTGGCTTCGTCTGCGAGGCGGCTGCGCACGTCCTGCATGACCTTGTCGCGGCCGCTCGACAGCACCTCGCCCACTGTACGCTTGGTCACCTCTTCGTTGAACGCCGCGTGCACTATCGGGCTCAGGCGCGTGTCAAGGTTGCGCATGTCCACACCGTTATTCCGAATGAACTGGCGCGGGTCGGTAAC
>CANJKD010000137.1 GCA_947474415.1 Burkholderiales bacterium
ACTGCCATGGTCGCGTCGGCGCCCGATTCGGCGTGCTGGTCAAGCATGTAGCCGAAGTCTTCCTTGGTCAGCAGGTCGGCGTTCGTGACGACGATGGGCTGCGTCGGCGCCTCGGGCAGCAGGCTCAGCGCGCCGGCCGTGCCGAGGCGCTGGTCTTCGCGCAGGTAGCGGATCTCGACGCCGAAATCCGAGCCGTCGCCGAAGTGGTTCTCGATCTGCTCGGCCTTGTAGTTGACGGCGAAGTGGAAGCGCCGGAAGCCCTGCGCCGAGTAGCCGCGCACGATGGTTTCGAGCAGCGGCCGCGAGCCCACGCGCAGCATCGGCTTGGGTGTGTCGCGCGTCAGTTGCTCGAGCCGCTGGCCCAGGCCGCCGGCCATGATGACGACCCAGTTGTCGCGCGTCGGCGTGGCCAGGAAATCGTCGACGACTTCCATGCCGACGACGATGCCGTTGGCGTTCACCACCGGCACCTGGTGCAGGCCGCGACGGCGCATCGTGGCGAGGATGGAGTGCCGGGTCTCGTCGGAGCGGGCCACGGTCGGATTCAGGTGCATCGCGGCCGACACCTTGTCGGTCAACTCCAGCCCCTTCAGCAGGCCACGCCGCGCGTCGCCATCGCTGAGGGTACCGAGCAGGTGGCGCTCGGCATCGACCACCAGCGCCATCTGGCTGCCGGCGCGATCAATCGTGGTCAGCGCTTCGCGAAGCGTCATCTCCGGCCCGACCAGCGCGCGTTCCCATGTCTTCATCGTGTCTCCCTCATCTCCAAGGCGGGCACGCCCGCCAAAGTGAAGCCGCCCTCGCTATTCTTCACGACGGCCGCACCGGCGCCGACCACGGTGCGGGCGCCGAGCGTCACGCCCTGCTTCACCACCGCAGCAGCACCGATGTGGCTGTGCGCGCCGACCTGCACATGGCCGCACAGCACCGCGCCGCAGGCCACGTGGACGAACTCGCCGAGCCGCACATCGTGTTCGATGACTGCGCCGGTGTTGACGATGCAGCCGGCGCCGACCTCGGCGCCGGGTTGCACGACGCTGCGCGCGAGCAGTTGCGCCCCCGGGCTCACGCGGGCGAAGGGCGAGACCACGGCGGTCGGGTGCCGCACCGTCGCGAACTGCCAGCCGCACGCTTCCAGTGCGCCTTGCACCGCGCACCGCAGCGCTTCTGCGCGCGTGCCGCCAATGCCGTTGGCAAGCTGCACATCGCCCGAGGCGAAGGTGGCCAGCATGCTGTCGTCGCCCAGCACCGGCAGGCCGCACAGGAGCATGCCGTGGCGGCGCGTGTCGGTGTCGGTGAAGCCGAGCACGCGCTCGCCTGCGGCCAACAGCGCATCGGCCACCACCGTGGCGTGCCCGCCCGAGCCGATGACGATGATGGGCAAGTTCATCAGGGAACCTCCGTGCTGCGCACTCTGGAATTCGCCCTTGGGGCGGCCCGACGGGCTCATGTCTCGATCAGCTCGTCGGTGTCGAAATCGCGCACGGCGGGCCGGCCGATCAGGCCCCAGGCGTCGATCGGCGAGATGCCGGTGCCGGGCCGCTTCATCGCGAACGACGCGGCGCTGAACAGCGTGCCCTGCTTGATCGGGTGGGCCGCCACGACGCTGCGCCGCGCCACGGCACGGTTCGGCATTTCGGTGGCGGCGGGCGCCTTGATCGGGGCGCCAAGCGCCAGTTCGATGTTGCGGATGCTGCGCACCATCTGCGTCAGCTCGGCCGGTTCGAGCGAGGCCGCGTGGTCGGGGCCGGGCAGGGCGCGGTCGAGGGTGAAGTGCTTCTCGATGACGGTGGCGCCGCGTGCCACTGCCGCCAGCGACACCTCGATGCCCAGCGTGTGGTCGGAGTAGCCGACCGGCAGGCCGAACGCCGACGCCATGGTTGCCATCGCGCGCAGGTTGATGGCCTCGGGCGGGGCCGGGTACTGCGTCACGCAATGCAGCAGGGTCACATGCTGTTCGAGCGCACGCCGGCCCTCGGCGCTGCAGTAGGCCGCCAGGAAGTCGGCGCGGCCGGTGGGCTCGCCGTGCCGCGTCAGGCCGAAGGCGATGACACCGAGCGCGTCTTCGATCTCGGCGATGGTGCACATGCCGGTCGACACGATCAGCGGCTGGCGCAGGCGCGCCGCCTGCAGCAGCAGCGGGCCGCAGGTGATGTCGCCCGACGGCATCTTGACGGCCGGCATGCCGAGCGTGGCGAGGTAGGCCAGGCTTTCGGCGTCGAACGCTGTGGACATGAAGCGGATGCCGCGCTCCTGGCAGCGCCGCACCAGCACGTCGTGGTCGGCGAGCGAGAGTTCGAGCGCCTGCAACATGCCGAACTGGGTGCCGCCCTCCTTCATGTTCGTGACCTGGTAGTCGGCCTTCGCGGCCTGTGCGGTCACGAGCTTGGCGGCTTTGAAGGTCTGGAACTTGACGGCGTCGGCCTTCGCATCGGCGGCCACATCGACAAGTTGCAGCGCCATGGCCAGCGAACCGTTGTGGTTGACTCCCGCTTCGGCGATCACGAAAGTGTGCTCAGGCATGGGCGGTCTCGATCAGGTGGAAGTGCTTCTTCAGCAGCTCGGCGCGTGCGGGCAGGGCTTGCAGCGCGGCGACGATGCGGGCGGAGGTGTGGCCATCGCCGTAGGGGTTCACGACCGCGCTGCAATCGAGCGCCAAGGCTTGCGTGATGGCGCGCTCGATGGCGGCCTGGTCGGGTGCGCAGTCGATCACGGACGCGCTGGACAGGCGGCCGCGCTGGCGGTCGCCGATGTTGACGGTGGGTACACGAAACGAGGGCGCTTCGTACAGCCCGCTCGACGAATTGCCGACCACTGCGTCCACCTGCGCCATCAGGCTCAGGTAGCGCAACTGGCCGAGCGAAGAATGCACATGTGCGCGGCCGGCGCGCGGGGTGGCCCAGGCGTCGAGCGCGGCCGAAAGCGCCCGCCCGCCGGTGTCGGCGTTCGGGCGCGTGAACCACAGCGCGGTGTCGTCGCCCAGCGTGTCGAGCGCGGCCAGCAACTCGCCGAACTGGCGCTCGCTCTCGCCGGGTTCGAGCGTGACCGGGTGGAAGGTGATCAGCAGGTTGCGCTTCGCAAGCGGTGCGCCCAGCGATTCGGCGAGGGCCGCCCGGTCCAGCAGCGTCAGGCGTTTCAAATGGTCCAGGCCCGGGTTGCCGACGACGTGAACGTGGCGCGGGTCTTCGCCGAGCTGGCGCACGCGGCGCGCCGACAGCTCGTTGGTGACGAAGTGGACGTGCGCCATCTTTGTGATCGCGTGGCGGATCGATTCGTCGAACGCGCCTTCGGTGGTGTCACCGCCGGCAATGTGCGCGAGCGGGATGTTGTGCACCAGGCAGGCCTGCGCGGCGGCGAGGATCTCGAAGCGGTCGCCGAGCACGAGCACGACGTCGGGGCGCAGCTGCTCCAGCGCGTCCGACATGCCCATCACGCCCAGGCCGATCGACTTCGCCACGCCGCCAGGCGTGTCGCTCGACAGCAGCATCTCGACGCGGCGCGCGATCGCGAAACCGTCGCGCTCGATTTCCTTCACCGTGAGGCCGAACTCGGGCGCCAGGTGCATGCCGGTCACGATCAGCTGCAGCTCGATGTCGGGCTCGGCGCGCAGGTCGTGCAGCACCCAGTACAGCAGGCCGTATTCGGCCCGGCTGCCCGTGACCACCGCGACTTTGCGGCGCACTTCGTTTCGTCGCACTTCGTTCACGCGATCCCCGTGACCAGTTGCGGGCCGCTCGGCAGGTTGATGATGCGCAGCGCCAGGTCTTTGGCGACCGGTGTTTCCATCGCCGGGCAGGCGCTGTACATCGGCAGCTGCGTCAGCAGTTCCCAGACCGGGCGCGTCATCTGGCCGGCGTCATTCGTGTGGGCCAGGATCGCATCGCGCTGGCCGGCGACAGCGCGGTCCAGGATCAGCGTCTGCAGCCAGTAGTTGGCCCGCGTGCCGGCGCGCTCGGTGAACAGCACCACGCCGGGCAGATCGGCGAAGGCGGCGGTGTAGCGCGTGGCCAGTTCGCGCTTGGCGGCGACGAAGCCCTCGAGCTGCTCCAACTGCGCGCAGCCCAGGGCCGCGTTGAGGTTCGGCATGCGGTAGTTGTAGCCCACTTCGTCGTGGAAGAAGGCCCACTTGTGCGGCTGCTTCGCGGTGGTGGTGAGGTGCTTGGCGTGCTTCGCGAGCTGGGTGTCGTCGGTGACGATGGCGCCGCCACCGCCGGTCGTGACGATCTTGTTGCCGTTGAAACTGAGCATCGCGCAGCGGCCGTGCGTGCCGGTATGGCGGCCGTCGATCAGGCTGCCGAGCGACTCGGCCGCGTCTTCCACCACCACGATGCCGAAGCGGTTCGCTACGTCCATCAGCGCCGGCATGTCGACCGGGTGGCCGAAGGTGTGCATCGGCACGATGGCGGCGATGCGCCGGCCGGTGTGGCGGTTGACGCTGACGCCTGCGCGCTGCTCGAGGATGGTCGGCAGGTAGTCGGCCAGTGCAGCGGGGCAGAGGCCGAGCGTGGCAGCATCGCTGTCGGCGAAATGCGGGTGCGCACCGCAGTGCATCACGGCGTTCGCGGTGGCCACGAACGACAGCGCCGGGATGATGACTTCATCGCCCGGCTGCACACCGCTGACCTGCAACGCGATCTGCAGGCCTGAGGTGCCATTCGAGACCACGACGGCGTGCTTCGCGCCGGTGACTTCGGCCAGGTCGCGCTCGAAGCGGTCGACATAGCTGCCCACCGACGAGACCCAGCCGGTGTCGATGCATTCCTTCACATAGGCCCACTCGTTGCCCTTGAAGCAAGGCTCGTGCAGGGCCACCCGGGCGCCGCCGGTGACGCGGCAGACGCGCTCGGTGATGAGTGGGGCAAGGTCCATCGGGGTGCTTTCGGTGTGTTCGCGGTGCTGGCCCGCGCGAGGCTCAGATGTTGTAGAGGCCGGCCTTGTAGCGGCGCAGGTTGGCCGGCACGCTGAACCACTCGATGGTCTCGCGCAGGCCTCGGCTCAGGCCTTCGACGCCGGGGTATTCGGGTGCCCAGCCCATCAGTTCGAGCGCCAGCGTGTTGTCGGCCCACAGGCGTTCCACTTCGCTGCCCTGCGGCCGCATGCGCTGCTCGTCGCTGGTGAACTCGACCTCGCGGCCCATCAGTTCGGCGATCAGACGCGCGGTGTCGCCCACGCTGATTTCGTAATTGCTGCCGATGTTCACCACCCGGCCGATCGCGGCGTCGCACTCGGCCACCGCGACGAAGCCGCGCACGGTGTCCTGCACATAGTTGAAGTCGCGCGTCGGGTGGACCGCACCGAGCTTGATGGCGCGCGTGCCCGAGGCCACCTGGGTGATGATGGTCGGGATCACGGCGCGCGCCGATTGCCGCGGGCCATAAGTGTTGAACGGCCGGATCACGGCCACCGGCGTCTCGAACGACGCGTGGAAACTGAGCGCCATGTGGTCGGCGCCGATCTTGCTGGCCGAGTAGGGCGACTGGCCCTGCAACGGGTGCGCCTCGGTGATGGGCACGAAGCGTGCGGTGCCGTAGACCTCGCTGGTCGAGGTGTGCACCACGCGCTCGATGCCGAGTTCGCGCGCCGCCTGCACCACGTTCAGCGTGCCCTTCACGTTGGTGTCGACGTAGGTGTCGGGCGAGTGGTACGAGTACGGAATGGCGATCAGCGCGGCGAGGTGCATGACCACGTCGCAGCCCTGCATCGCGGTGCGCACGCCGTGCGGGTCGCGGATGTCGCCGGCGAAGACGTCGAGCGAATTCTTGATGCGGTCGTCGGCCTCGTCGAGCCAGCCCCAGGAGTTGAAGCTGTTGTAGTAGACGAAGGCGCGCACATCGGCGCCGGCCTTCACCAGGTGCTCGGTCAGGTGCGAGCCGATGAAGCCATCGGCGCCGGTGACCAGAATCTTCTTGCCTGCGAGCTTCATGTCGATGTCTTGGGTGGGCGGGTCATTCGTGGTGGTCGTAAGCCTGGAAGCCGGCTTCCTTGACGAGGCTGTCGCGCTGCGCGGCGGCGTAGTCGGCCTGGACCATTTCCGCGACGAGTTCAGGCAGCGTGGTCTTGGGCGACCAGCCGAGCCTGCGCTTCGCCTTCGACGCGTCGCCGAGCAGCGTCTCGACTTCGGTGGGCCGGTAGTATCGCGGGTCGACCTTGACGATCACGTCGCCCGGCTTGCAACTCGCGAGATTGCCTTCGACCTTGCTGACCGTGCCGATCTCTGAGTCGCCCTGGCCGCTGAAGCTGATCGTGACACCCAGCTCGCGCGCCGCGAACTCGACGAACTGGCGGACGCTGTATTGCACACCCGTCGCGATGACGAAGTCTTCGGCTTGATCCTGCTGCAGCATCAGCCACTGCATCTCGACATAGTCTTTTGCGTGCCCCCAGTCGCGCAGCGCGCTCATGTTGCCGAGGTACACGCAGCCCTGCAGGCCCAGTGCGATGCGCGCGATGGCGCGCGTGATCTTGCGCGTCACGAAGGTCTCGCCGCGCAGCGGGCTCTCGTGGTTGAACAGCACGCCGTTGCAGGCGTACATACCGTACGCCTCGCGGTAGTTCACGGTGATCCAGTACGCATAGAGCTTG
>CANJKD010000138.1 GCA_947474415.1 Burkholderiales bacterium
GGAACGAACTCCAGAGCGCGTGATCAGCTACTTTCAAGACCGCCGTGTGTGTTATGCGGCTTGAGACTTCACAGGGCCGGATCAATAGCCGCGCGATACTCGGCCAGCTTTCACTGCACGCGAGCCTTATGACGATCACCCACGACGACATCAGCGCCGCCGCCGCGCGCATCGCACCCCATGTGCGCGAAACACCGCTGTGGCGCCTGCCTGGCAGCGCGCTCGGCCTGCCCGGCGGCGCACCCACTTGCCAGGTCTGGCTGAAGCTCGAACAGCTGCAGTTGTCGGGCAGCTTCAAGGCGCGCGGCATGTTCAACCGCCTGCTGTCGAACCCGATTCCACCCGCCGGCGTGATCGCCGCTTCGGGCGGCAATGCGGGCATCGCCACCGCCGTGGCGGCACGCGCGCTCGGGGTCCGGGCCGAGATCTATGTGCCCAGCGTGATCTCGCCCGCGAAGCACGAACGCCTCGCCGCCCTCGGCGCGACGGTGGTGATTGCCGGTGACGCCTATGCCGACGCGCTGCAGGCCTGCGAGGCCCGCCAGCGTGAGACCCGCGCGCTGATGACGCACGCCTACGATCAAATCGAGGTGGTGGCCGGCGCCGGCACGCTGGCGCGCGAGATCGAGGCCCAGGCCGGCCGGCCCGACTCGGTGCTGGTGAGCGTGGGCGGTGGTGGGCTGATCGCCGGCATCGCCGCGTGGTTCGCCGGTCATAGCCGCGTCGTCGCGCTGGAACCAGAGGGCGCTGCCACGCTGTACCGGGCCCGCGAGGCGGGCGCGCCGGTGGACGTTCCGGTCAGCGGCATCGCCGCCGATTCGCTCGGCGCACGACGCATCGGCATCATCGCCTGGAGCGTCACGCAGCAGCATGTGGCGCAGGCCGAACTGCTGACCGACGACGCGATCCGCGCGGCGCAGCGCTTCCTGTGGAAGGAGCTGAAGCTGGCGGTCGAGCCGGCCGCCGCGCTACCGTTGGCGGCCCTGCAAAGCGGCGTGATCCGGCCGCGCGACGGCGAAACGCTGTGCCTGATCGTGTGCGGGGCGAACGTCGATTTGGCCACGCTGGCGTAAGGCTTGTGGCGCGCTGCGGCTACGGGGTTTCGACGTTGCCTGCACCGCAGGCACGCCTTAAGCTGATCGCGTCAGCAGACCCCAACCCCCACCGGAGACCTGAAATGACAACTCCCACGCTCACCTAATTCACTGCCCCCCAAGGGGGCGCAGCCCTCCCTTGGGGCGGCCCGGCGGGAGGTCCGACATGACCGACCACGTCTACAAGCTGCTCGAACTCACCGGCTCGTCGAGCCTGAACATCGAAGATGCAGTCAGCAAGGCGATCGCGAAAGCACATCAATCGGTGCGCAACATCCAGTGGTTCACCGTCACCGAAACGCGCGGCCATGTGGTCGATGGCAAGGTGGCGCTGGCAGGTGTCGCTGAAGATCGGCTTCACGCTCGAATGACACTGAGGCATCACCCATGAATCTCCTGATCCTCGGTGGCGGTGTGTTCCTCGGTGCCGCCGCGTTGCAGCCGGCGCTGGCCGGTGGCCACAAAGTCACGGTGTTCAACCGCGGCCGGGCGCGTGCGGCCTGGCCGGCCGGCGTGGAAGTGCTGACGGGCGACCGCGCCCATGACCTGCGCGCGCTCGATGGCCGCCACTGGGACGCGGTGATCGACACCTGTGGCTATGCGCCCGCCGACGTGCGCGCCAGCGCCCTCGCGCTGCGCGGTTGCGGCGCCTACCTGTTCGTCTCCAGCATCTCGGCGTATGCGACGACGAACCAGGTGCCCGTGCGCGAGACCGATGCACTGGCCAGCGCCGAAGGCATCGCGGCAGACGACCGTGACTTGCAGCATTACGGCCCGCAGAAGGCGGCCTGCGAGGCCGAGGTGCGCGCGGTGTTCGGCGAGCGTTCGCTGATCGTGCGGCCGGGCTTGATCGTCGGCCCCGGCGACCGCAGCGGGCGCTTCAGCCACTGGCCATGGCGTGTGGCCGCCGGCGGCGAGATGCTGGTGCCCGATGTGCCGGCCGATGTGGCCGCCGATGAGCCGCTTCAGTTCATCGACGTGCGCGATCTTGGCGCCTGGATGATTCGGTTGATCGAACAAGGCACACACGGCACGTTCAACGCGACCGGGCCAGTTGGCGGCACGGTGATCGACTGGCACACGCTGATCGCCACCTGCCGTGCCGAGGCCATGGCGCGCGGCCTGGCTCCCGCCAGTGAGCGGCGAGTGGCCGAAGCCTTCCTGCTGGAAAACAAGGTCGAACCCTGGAGCGAATTGCCGCTCTGGCTGCCATCCACCGACCCCGAATTCGCCGGCTTCAACCGCATAGCCTTGACGCGCGCCGAAGCCAGCGGCCTGCACACCCGGCCCCTGCGCGAGACCGTCGCGGCCGTGCTCGACGAAGGCATCCCCGCCGACGACGACAAGCGCCGCGCGGGCAAGCTGACACGCGAGAAGGAAGCCGAGTTGCTGGCTGCGTGGGCTGGAGATTCGGCGTAGCTCAGTGCTTCGCCACTGCCAGCCAGCGGTCGAGCCGCTCGCGGTCGTTCAGCAACTCGTCGCTCGAACCTTCGTGCACCACCGCGCCACGGTCCAGCACCACCGCGCGCTGCGTGATCGGCAGGATCAGCCGAGGGTTCTGCTCGACGATGATGGCACTCATGCCTTCATCACGCACCACGCGCGCGATCGAGCGCAGCAGCTCTTCCACGATGATGGGCGCCAGGCCTTCGAGCGGCTCGTCGAGCAGCAGCAGCTTCGGGTTCAGCACCAGCGCGCGCGCCACAGCCAGCATCTGCTGCTCGCCGCCCGAGAGCTGGTTGCCCAGGTTCGATTTGCGCTCGGCCAGGCGCGGGAACATCTCATACGCGCGCGCCACCGTCCACGCACCCGGCCGCGCCACGGCCGTCAGGTTCTCGTGCACCGTCAGCGACTTGAAGATGTTGCGCTCCTGCGGCACCCAGCCGATGCCGGCGGCGGCGCGCAGGTGCGGCGGCAAGGCCGTGATGTCCTGCCCGGCCAGGCTGATGCGCCCGGCATGGCGGCGCGTCACGCCCACCAGCGAGTTCAACAGCGTGGTCTTGCCGGTGCCGTTGCGGCCGAGCAGCGCGAGCGACTGGCCTTGCTCGACGGCCAGGCTGATGCCTTGCACGACCACCGCTTCGCCATAACCGGAGCGCAGGCCTTCGACGCGCAAAAGTTCAGTCATGGGCGCGCTCTTGCGTCATCTCTGGCGTGATCACTTGCGTGGTCTGGCGTCGTCTGTTGCGTCGCCTGGCCCTCGCCGAGGTACACCGCCTTCACGCGCGGGTCGTTCGAAATCGCCTGCACATCGCCTTCGGCGAACACGGCACCGTTGACCAGCACCGTCACGCTCTTCGCGAAGTTGAACACCAGGTCCATGTCATGTTCGATCAGCAGCACCGACACATCGGCCGGCAGCGCATTGATGATGTCGAAGATCTCCTGCCGCTCGCCTTCGGGCACACCAGCCACCGGCTCGTCGAGCAGCAGCACGCGCGGCTCACAGGCCAGCGCGGTCGCGATTTCCAGCAGCCGCCGCTTGCCGTAGGCGAGCCGCGCGACCTTCTGGTTCATCACGTCGTCGAGGTGGAACTGGCGCAACAGCGTGTCGCAGATCGGCGCCACGCGCGGGTCGTGGCCGAGCGGCTTCCACCATTGCGCGCTGATGCCGAGTTGCGCCGACACGCTGAGCGCGAGCGATTGCAGCGGCGTGAGCTCGCTGAACAACTGGTTGATCTGGAAGGTGCGCACGATGCCGCGCCGCACGCGCTGGTGCGGCGCCACTTTCGTGATGTCTTCGCCGTCGAGCCAGATCGTTCCGGCGGTGGGTTCGAGCACGCCCGTCAGCAGGTTGATCAGCGTTGTTTTGCCCGCCCCGTTCGGCCCGATCAGCGCGCGCCGCGCACCCTTTTCCAGCTTGATCGACACCTCGTTCGTCGGCGTGATGCCGCCGAAACGCTTCAGCAGGCCGCGTGTCTCCAACACCGCGCTCATGATTTCGAGCCCGAGCGCCGGGCCGCCCCAAGGCGGGCGAGACCCCCTCGGGGGGTCGATTGGCGTACTCGATGATCGGGGGGCATCATTTCTTCCACCAGGTCCAGGGCCGGGTCAGCTTCTCGCGTCCCACCAGCACCAGCACCACCAGGAACAGCCCAAGCCAGAAGTTCCAGTATTGCGGCGTCCAGGCCGAGATCAGATCGTGCAGCAGCTTGAAGACGATGGCGCCGAAGATGCCGCCGTACAGGTAGCCGGTGCCGCCGATCACCAGCACCAGCAGCACCTCGGCGCTGCGGTGGAATTCGAACACATCGAGTGAGGCAAAGCCGCTGGTTTGCGCCAGCAGCGCGCCCGCCGCTCCGGCCATCGCTGCTGCCACGGTGTAGACCGCGATCAGCCGCGCGTTCACCGACAGGCCGATGCTCGCGGCGCGCAGCCGGTTGTCGCGCAGCGCCTGCAGCGAGTAGCCGAACGGCGAGTGCACCAGGCGCCGGCCGAGAACCAAGCAGACGGCCAGCACGAACAGCGTGTAGGCATACGCGGTGCGGCCAGACAGGTCGAACTCGAAGCGGCCGAAGGGCGTGAGCAGCGGGCCCATCACGACGCCTTGCAGGCCGTCGGCACCGCCGGTCAGCCCGTCGAGCTTGTTCGCCAGCTCATACAGGATGGACGCAACGCCGAGCGTGACCATCAACCGCGTCAGGTCGGTGCCGCGCAGGATCAAAAGGCTGCACACCGCACCCAACGCAGCCGAGGCCGCCACCGCCACCGCCATACCGACCCACGGGTCGGGCATCACGAGCTTCGCGAACAGTGCCGCCGCATACGCACCGAAGCCGAAGAATGCGGCGTGGCCGAGCGACACGATGCCGGCGTAGCCGAGGATCAGGTCGAGCGACATCGCGAACAGCGCGAGGATGGCGATCTCGTTCAGCAGCAGTGCATGCGAGGGCAGCAGCGCCCACGACAGCGGCAGCGCGAGCAGCAGCGCGGCTTCCCACCAGCACCAGCGCTGGCCCGCCAAAAGGGCGTCGGCCGAACCGCTCATCGGATGATTTTCACTGTGGTGACGTCGTTGAATTCATTCACCGCAGAGGAACGGAGTTGACGGAGTGTGCGCGGAGTAAGAATTTCATCTGGAATTCCTCTGCGCAACTCCGCAGACTCCGCACCTCGGTGAAGCAATTTCTCTTCGTCACTCGTGTTCATCTTCCCGTCCGCGCGAACAAGCCTTGCGGCCGCACCAGCAAGATCACGATCATCAGCGTGTAGACGATGAAGGCGCCGAGCTTGGGCACGTAGTACTTGCCGGCCACGTCGGCAATGCCGAGCAGCAGCGCGGCGAGCAGCGGGCCGGTGATGGTGGTGGTGCCGCCGACCGAGCAGACGATCAGAAAGTAGATCATGAACTTGAGCGGGAAGGTCGGGTCCAGGCCCAGCACTTCGGCGCCGAGCGCACCGCCCAGGCCGGCTAGGCCCGAGCCCATCGCGAAGGTCAGCAGGAAGATGCGGTTCACATTCAGGCCCAGGCCACCGGCCACGCGCGGGTCATCGACCGAGGCACGCAGCTGGCTGCCGAAGCGGGTGCGTGACAGCACCCATTGCAGCGCCAGCGTGAGCGCACCGCACACGACGATGATGAACAGCCGGTACTTGCCGATGCCGACCCATTCGATGTCGAAGCGGCCGCGCAAATAGTCGGGCAGTTGCACGTTCTGCTGCACGCCGCCAAGAAAAAAGTCGACCGCCGTGACGGCCATGAACACCACGCCGATCGAGAACAGCACCTGGTCGAGGTGCGGCCTGCCGTACATGCGGCGGTACAGCAGCGGCTCCAGCACCGCGCCGATCAGCGCGCTGCCTGCGAAGGCGAGCGGCAGGCAGGCCAGGAAGGGCACGCCGAAGCGGTTCATCAACAGCACGGTGATGTAGCCACCGGCCATCGCGAACGCGCCATGCGCGAGGTTGATGAAGTTCATCAAGCCGAGCGTCACGGCCAGGCCCACCGCCAGCACGAACAGCAGCATGCCGTAGGCGATGCCGTCAAAGAGAAGAGTCAGCATGCGTTCCTGTCAGCCCCTCGCCCGACGGGTACGTCGGTCGATCCCCCGAGCGGATAGCGGGCCGGCTTGGGAGCGGCCCGGCGCTCGGCCCGCCCCGCTTCGATGCAGCAATCGAACTCGCGACATACCATGCTCACTTGGCTTTGCCAGGGTCCTTCACAGCCTTGATCACGTCGAACTCGACGTTGTAAAGCCCATTGCCCATCGCCGGCACGCGCTCGACCTTGCGGATGTAGACGTCCTGCACGATGTCGCGCGTTTGCGCGTCGATCAGCACCGGGCCACGCGGGCTCTCGAAGATCTGGCCCTTCATGGCCGCAAGCAGCGCATCACCGCCCGCGCCCTTGCTGGCTTCGAGCGCCTTGTAGATCACGCGCATGCCGTCGTAGCCACCCACCGCCATGAAGTTCGGCCGCATGCCCTTGTTCGCGGCCTGGAAAGCTTCGACGAACTTCTTGTTGGTGGCCGACGGATGCGCC
>CANJKD010000139.1 GCA_947474415.1 Burkholderiales bacterium
AGATGCTGGCGCGCGTCGGCAAGATCATGGAACAGCTGGTTCACGCCTGGGACGTTCTCGCCACCATGACGCCGCCCGAATACTCGGCCATCCGCCCCTACCTGTCGAACAGCAGCGGCTTCCAGAGCTGGCAGTACCGATGCATCGAGTTCAAGCTCGGCAACAAGAATGCGGCGATGCTTAAAGCCCATGCGCACCGGCCCGAGATCCTGGCACGCGTCGAAGCCGCGTGGCGAGCGCCGTCGCTGTACGACGAATCATTGCGCCTGCTGGCGCGGCGCGGCATCCCCGTGCCGGCAGAACACCTGGAGCGCGACTGGACCCAGGCGCATGAAAGCAGCGAAGCCGTGGTGCAAGCCTGGTTGGTGGCCTATCGCAACCCCGAATCCCACTGGGACCTCTACCAATTGGGCGAGGAACTCACCGACCTCGAAGACGCGTTCCGGCTCTGGCGCTTCCGCCACGTGACCACCGTCGAACGCGTCATCGGCTTCAAGCGCGGCACCGGTGGCACCTCGGGCGTGGGCTATCTGCGCAAGATGCTCGACGTGGTGCTGTTCCCGGAGATCTGGAAGCTGCGCACCGAGCTGTGACCAGTGCGCGCAACCCAAGACGGTTCCACCACCCAGCCGTTTCACCTTCAGGTGAAACGTCGTTCGCCAGGCACGGAACAGTGCGAAGGCACTGTTCCATGTCCGGGCTCACCCCAGGTTCACCGGCACGAAGATCTTCTCGCCATCACGCTGCACCAGCAGCGCCACGCTCTTCGGCTTGCCCTGCAGCACGCTCTTCACCTGCTCGATCGACTGCACCGGCTTGCCGTGGATCGCCAGCAGCACGTCGCCCGCCTCGATGCCCGCCTTGGCCGACGGGCCGGTGGTGCTCTCGACCACCATGCCCTGCTCGATGCCCGAGGCCTTGCGCTCCTCGCGCGTCAGCGCCCGCAGGCCCAGGCCGAGCTGGCCCGGCTGCAGGCCGCCGCCGGCATCGGCCAATTCGGTGGCCTGTGCATCCGCGCCGCCGAGCTTGGCCTCCACATCACGCGCTGCGTGATCGCGCCAGACCTTGAGGTTCACCTTCTCGCCTGGTGCGGCCAGCCCGATCAGGCTCGACAACTCACCCGAGCGCACCACCGGCTCGCCGTTCACCGCCGTGATCACGTCGCCCGACTTCAGCCCGGCCGCTGCGGCCGCGCTGTTCGGTGCCACGTTGGCCACCAGTGCACCGTCCGGCAGCTTCAGGCCGAACGATTCGGCGAGCGCCTGGTTCAGGTCCTGAATCGTCACGCCGAGCCGCGCATGCGTGGCGCGGCCGGTGGCAACGATCTGGTCCTTCACCTTCAGCGCCAGGTTGATCGGGATCGAAAAACTCAGGCCCTGGAAGCCGCCGCTCTGCGAATAGATCTGCGCATTGATGCCGACCACGGCGCCGCTGCCGTCGAACAGCGGCCCGCCCGAATTGCCGGGGTTCACGGCCGCATCGGTCTGGATGAAAGGCACGACCGCATCGCCCGGCAGCGACCGTCCCTTGGCGCTGACGATGCCTTGCGTGGCAGTCTGTTCCAGGCCGTAGGGCGCGCCGATCGCGAGCACCGGGTCACCCACTTCCAGCTGGCGCGCATCGCCCAGGCGCACCACCGGCAGGCCCGTAGCGGCTATGCGCAACACGGCGATGTCGGTGGTCGGGTCGGAGCCCAGCACCTTGGCCGCAAACTCGCGCCGATCACTCAGCTTCACGGTCACTTCCTTGGCATCGCGCACGACGTGGGCGTTGGTCAGGATCAGGCCGTCCGAGCTGATGATGAAGCCCGAACCCATGCCCTTGAACGGCACCGGCCCGCCTTGCTGGCCGCGCTGCTGGAAACCGGGCATGCTGCGGAAGAACTTGAAGAACGGGTCGTTCTCCATGCCGGGCGGCAGGCCATGCTCTTCGACTGACGCCTTGTGCATGCCGGCCACCGTGACACCGACCACCGCCGGGCCCGATTGCTTGACAATGGCCCGGTAGTTGGGCACGGCTTGCGCCGACAGCATTGGCACCGGCGGCGGCGTGGCGGCATCGGGCGCTGCCGTGGCAGCAGGTGCGGCGGGTGTGGCAGCTTGCGACCCGGGCTGCCAGGCAGCAGCCCCTGGCTTGAGCCAATTCGGCAGGTCGATGGCACCGGCGGTGCCCACCAGCACGCCGGCCGCGATCAATGCGGCGCTCAGTGGTTTGATCTTCATGGCAATTCCCTGCTCTACACAAAACGCGGAAAATTCCGCATGCGGACAAAGGTAGGGCGCGTCGATTAAGGCTCGGTTAAGCCGCTTTCAACACCGCTTCGAGCCATGGGCCCGTGTCTCAGCGTTCCAGCGTCACGTCGCCGACGTAGGCGAGGCTGTGACCATGCGTGTTGTCGGCGTCGGCCCCCACCGCTACGCCCACGATCTCGGGGAACTTGCCTTCCGACTCGTCGCCGAACACGCGCTGGTAGTCGACGCTGAGGTCACGCCGCTCGCTCATCCACTGGCCGAGGTGCAAGCTTCCGCTCTGCAACACCAGGAAACGGATGCGTTTCGTGAAGACGCTGGTCTGCGTGGTGCCGATGGCAAGCTTGTTGTCCCACACATAGCACAAGCTTTCAGTCGGCACGTCTTCACCCGTGGCCGACTTGGCCAGAGTCAGGCGGGCACGCTCGCCGAACGGGAGCTTGGCGGCATCGAAGGCGAAGAAGACGCAGAGCTTGGCCGGTGAATCCTCGCCCGACTTTACCTTCAGGTCGGCGTTGTCGATCAGCTTTTCGACACGCCACTTCCACGCCACCATGCTGTGTTCGCCAGGTTGAACATGAAACCCGTGGACCAGGTTGCCATACGAGTCTTCGGCCTCGACCTTCAGCACCCGCGCCCCGTTCAGGTCAACAACCGAAAACTTGGTGGCCGCCTTGTTCGGCAGGTTCGTGAATTTCCAGCCTGCAGGCGGTTCGCCGGGCGCGGCCGAGGAAAACGGCTTGATGGCAGGTTCGTCTGCCGCCAGCGCCGGCCAGGCCAGGGCGGAACACGCCAGGCCGATGAGAACCAGCCCCAGAAACCTTTGATCGCAAAGCGGAAAAGCCATCGTGGAACTCCCGGTATTGTCGATGTGGCGCCTTTTGCAGTCGCAGCGCGCCCATGGCGCGATGGGTGCATGTGCAGTTGTACCCGAGATGCCGGAACCCCAAGGCCGCCACATCGGGCGAGAATTCATCGGTTGGCGCTTCGGGCCGCACCAGAACGACCGCATCGTACTTTGGAGGCAGACAAACGTGTTGATCGCACAACTGACGGACCACGCTTCGCGTTACCTGAGCGCGGCGCTGTCCTCGCCGGCCGAGCTGTTCGCACTCGTCTCGGTGGTGATCGCCGGGGGCCTCGTCCTGGTCAGCTCCTTCGTGAAGACGATGATCCCGCTGCGCTGGCTCGCGATCGGCAGCAACTTCGGCTTCGTCGCCTATGGGGCGCTGCACCCGTCGATTCCGATGCTGCTGCTGCATGCCGCGCTGGTGCCGATCAACCTCTACCGCCTCGCGGAAATGGTGCGCCTGACGCGCCGCGTGCGGGCAGTGTCGGGTTCAGGTGACGTGCTCGCCGTCTGGCTGAAGCCCTATATGCGGAGCAAGAAGCTCGCCGACGGCACGGTGCTGTTCCGGAAAGACGACATCGGCGACCGCATGTACCTGCTCGCCGAAGGCCGCATCGAATTCGTGGAGATCGGCGTCAGCGTAACCCCCGGCGAGATCTTCGGCGAGCTGGCCTTCTTTTCCCCGAACCGGACGCGCGCGCTGACCGCGCGCTGCATCGGCAAATGCACCGTGCTGTCGATCGACGAAAGCACGTTGAAGCAGCTCTATTACCAGAACCCGGCATTCGGCTTCAAGCTCATCAGGCTCGTGGCCGGCCGGCTTTCAGCCGACGTACAACGGCTCTCGGCCGACGTGCAACGCCTCACCACGGAAAGGGAGGCACAGCGCGCCGATCAGGTCGCAACCAAGGCCGATGCCACCGACTGAATCGCTTCCTTGAGCTTGGTGCGGGCCAGTTCCTGGCACTGCTCTCGGCTCAGGTTCGGCACCGCATCGAAAGCCGTCGAAGACTTGACCGGCGCGTAGATCGCCTTGGGCCCCTGGATCGGCAGTCGCACCACCGGCAACATCATTGCGCGCGCACTGACGATGCAGATCTTGCCTTCGTTGAAGCCGCCGCCCACCTCGCTGACGAAGCGGAACTTGTTGCTCGGGTAGAGCTTCTTGACCTTGGCTGGCAGGTTCTCTGCCCAGAGCTTTTCACTCGCCGCCGGGTCGATCAGGAAGCTCGCCGACTGATCGACGCTGATCGGCTTCGCCGGCTTCGGCGGCTTCGCGGGTTTCGGGTCTGCGGCGAATGCGCTCGTCGCCAACATCAGGGTGGCGGCCACGGCCAAACTTGCAACGCCAGCTTTCATGAATCACCTCGGGGTAGGGTGTCTTGGTCGGACGCGGCACCGGTCGGCGCCACTGACACTAGTGTAGGCAGCGCGGTGGCAGATGGCACCGTGGCCACGCCGCCAGTTTCCGCAAATCGAACGACCACCTTCAAGCCACCGAGCGCCGAGTCGGCGAGCGAGACTGAAGCACCGTGCCGCTGCGCCACGCTGCTCACGATGGCCAGGCCCAGGCCCGAGCCTGCAGCATCGTCGCTGGCGCGCCGGAAGAAGCGGGCAAAGACCCGCGCACGGTCTTCGGCCGCAATGCCCGTGCCGTTGTCGTCGACCTGCAGCGCCGGCGCGCCGCCGTCCACGAATACCTGCAGTTCGACCCGGCCACCGCGTGGCGAGTGCCGCACCGCGTTGTCGGCCAGGTTGCGCACCAGCATCGTCAACGCCAGGGCATTGCCCCGAACATGTACCGGCACGTCGGTCAGCAGTTCGATGGACGTGCCGCGCGCCTGCGCCAGCGGCACCGTGTCGACGACCGCCGCACGCACGAGTTCATGCAGGTCAATTCCGTCCAGCATCGTGAGCGGTGCGCCGGGCTCGGAACGCGCCAGCGTCAGCAATTGTTCGACCAGCCGCCCGGCGCGCTCGATGCCCGCGCCAAGCGCGGCGATGGCCGCAGCGCGCGCGGCATCGTCGGGCGCCCGCCGCAGCAACTGCAATTGCAGCGTCAATGCCGTCAACGGGGAACGCAGCTCGTGCGCCGCGTCGGACACGAAGGCGCGCTGGGCTTCGAGCGATGTGCACAGCCGCTGCAGCAGGCCGTTCAGGGCCGCCACCAGCGGTGCCACCTCGACCGGCAACCCGTCGGTGGCGAGCGGCTGCAGTGACTGCTCGTCGCGCGCACGCAGCCCCGCCGCCACGCGCTGCAGTGGCGCCAGCGCGCCGGCTGCCAGCCACCAAACGACCAACGCCAGCGCTGGCGCCACGATCAGCAGGGGCAGCACGCTGTGCAGCGCCGCATTGGCGGCCAACTGGCGGCGGAACTGGCGCGGCTGCGCCACCTGGATCACCCGCTCGCGCGTGGCGACGCCGAAGGTGCGCCAGGTCTGGCCCTGCACCGTGATGTCGGCAAAGCCCAACGCGGCGCGCTCCGGCAAGCTGCTGTGCGCGCGCGACGCATAGACGCCGCGGCCATCGACGGTCCAGATCTGCACCACGAAGTCGAGCTGTTCGTCGGCAAGCGCGTCCGCCTGGCCGGGGGCGATTTCGCCCTGGTCACGCAGCGAGAGCGCCATCTGCCGAAGCTGGTAGTCGAACAGCGTCTCGGTCTCGGCCAGCACGTTGCGATAGGTCAGCCCGCCCATCAGCAAGGCGGCGGCGGCCAGCGTGGCCAGCAGCCACAGCAGCAGGCGCGCGCGGATCGAATTCATGACGTCGCATTCGAGGGGGCGCCGTCCGCGCCGGGGCCGCCCACGGCCCCCACGCCCCCCACGCAATAGCCCACCCCCCGCACGTTCTGGATGAATTCCGCACCCAGCTTGCGGCGCAGTTGATGCACATAGACCGACACCGCGTTGCTCTCGATCTCTTCACCCCAGCCATAGAGCCGGTCTTCGATCTGCGCTCGCGACAGCAGCGCGCCGGGCCGCTGCATGAGCACCTCCAGCACCGCAAACTCGCGCGCCGACAGCAGCACCCGCGCGCCACCCTGCGTGACTTGGTGGGTGGCCGGGTCGAGCGTCACGCTGCCCACTTCGAGGGCGGGGGTGGCACGCCCGCCATGGCGGCGCTGCACCGCGCGCATGCGGGCCGCGAGTTCGTCGAGATCGAAGGGTTTGACAAGGTAGTCGTCGGCCCCCGCGTCGAGCCCGGCCACCTTGTCGCCAGGGGCGTCGCGGGCGGTCAACACGATCACCGGCGTGGCGTCTTGGCGTGCTCGCAATGCACGCAGCACGATGAGCCCGGCGCCGGGCTCGGCCGCAGCCCCAGCCGTCGCTGGCAGACCGAGGTCGAGCAGCACGAGGTCGAAACGCTCCGAGGCCAGCGTCACCTGCGCCGCCGCCACATTGCGCACCCAATCGACGGCATGGCCTTCGAGGCGCAAGGCAGCGCGCAGCCCTTCGCCAATCATCCGGTCA
>CANJKD010000140.1 GCA_947474415.1 Burkholderiales bacterium
AAGAGCACGCTGATGATGCTGGTCAGCGCCTTCGCCGGCTTCGACCATGTGCGTGCGCTCTACGCCCACGCGATCCATCAGCGCTACCGATTCTTCAGCTATGGCGATGCCATGCTGCTGCAGCGCGACCCCCCGCGCAACCCACCGACAGGGAGCCCCTGATGCTGACCTTCGACCTGCTCAAGACCGACGGCCACGCCCGCCGCGGCCGGCTCACGCTGAACCACGGCGTGGTCGAGACGCCGGTGTTCATGCCGGTCGGCACTTATGGCACGGTGAAGGGCGTGATGCCGGCTTCGCTCGAAGCGATGGGCGCACAGATCATCCTCGGTAACACCTTCCACCTGTGGCTGCGGCCGGGCATCGAGGTGCTGACGCAGTTCGGCGGGCTGCACCGCTTCGAGGCCTGGAACCGGCCGATCCTGACCGACAGCGGCGGCTTCCAGGTCTGGTCGCTCGGCGAGATGCGAAAGATCAGCGAGGAAGGCGTGAAGTTCGCGTCGCCGGTGAACGGCGACAAGCTCTTTCTAACGCCAGAAATCAGCATGCAGATCCAGCGCGTGCTGAACAGTGACATCGTGATGCAGTTCGACGAGTGCACGCCGTATGAAACCAAGGGCCACCTGACGACCGAACGCGAGGCGCGCGTGTCGATGGAGCTGAGCCTGCGCTGGGCCACGCGCTGCCTCGGCGAGCACACGCGGCTCGCGAACCCGAACGCGCTGTTCGGCATCGTGCAGGGCGGCATGTTCGAGAACCTGCGGCAAGAGTCGCTCGATGCGCTGGTCGCGCTCGACCTGCCCGGCTACGCCATCGGCGGCGTGAGCGTGGGCGAGCCGAAGCCGCTGATGCAGCAAATCGTCGCGCACACGCCGCACCGGCTGCCGGCCCACAAGCCGCGCTACCTGATGGGCGTGGGCACACCGGAAGACCTGGTGGAAGGCGTGCAGGGCGGCGTCGACATGTTCGACTGCGTGATGCCCACGCGCAATGCGCGCAACGGCCACCTGTTCACGCGCTTCGGCGACCTGAAGATCCGCAACGCGCGCCACAAGACCGACGAGCAGCCGCTCGATTCGACCTGCAGTTGCCACACCTGTCGAGGTGCGACGCCCTTCGGTGGCGGCTTCTCGCGCGCCTACCTGCACCACCTCGACCGCTGCGGCGAGATGCTCGGCCCGATGCTGGCCAGCATCCACAACCTGCACTACTACGTGAACCTGATGCGCGAGGTGCGCGAGGCGCTGGACGCCGGCACGTTCGCGGCGTTCGTGCAGCGGTTCAGGGCAGACAGGGCGCGCGGGGTGTAGCGCTTCAAATGCGGGCGCTGTGTGCGCGCACCCACTCGGGGAACTGCGCTTCGCTCCAATCGCCGCCCGCGAGGTGCAGCATCGCCATCACGCAGTCGGCGTCGCTGGCGGCCAGGTCCCAGCCGTTCAGGGCCAGGAAGAGTTCCACTGCAACGAAGGCAGTGCGCTTGTTGCCATCGACAAACGGGTGGGTCTTGACCAGGCCGAAACCGTAGGCCGCCGCGAGCGCAGCGGCGTCGGGTTGGCCATAGGCCGCCAGCTGCATCGGGCAGGCCAAGGCCGATTCCAGCTGCCCGGCGTCGCGCAAGCCCGCAGCGCCGCCGTGCTCACCGAGTTGCTCGTCGTGAACCGCATGAATCACCGAAGGGTCGAGCCAGACCCACGGGTCGTTGGCCGGTGTCATTTCACCAACTCGTGCAACACGTTGCGCCGCTTGCGCATGATCGCGCGCGCCGCCTTCATCTGAACCTCGAAGCTGGGGTCGTGCGGGGTGAGCCGCACGCCGTCCGCGCTCTCGGTCAGATAAATCAGGTCGCCCTTTTCCACGTTCAGCCGCGCCAGCACTTCCTTCGGAAGAATGAGGCCAACCGAATTGCCGATCTGGGTGAGCTTGAGCGCGTGCATGGTGATTCCTGACGTTATAACTTTCGTTATATTAACGGCCGAAGCAGGCAACGGCAAGCCCGGCTACCCGCCCGATCACCAGAACGCCCAGTTCCCCGTCATCACCACCCACACGCCGAGCACGCCATTCGTCACCGCGTGGGCGATGATCGGCACCCAGAGCTTGCCGGTGCGCACATACAGCCAGGCATAGGCCAGGCCGGCGATGATGGCGGCGAGCCACAGTGTGTGGGCGAGCATGAAGACGAAGGTCGACAGCACGAGGGCCTTCAGTCCGACGCTCTGCGGCGGCACCGATTCGAACTGCGGGCTCTGCACCCAGCGCATCACGAACGAGCGCCAGAACAGCTCTTCCATCACCGGCACGAGCAGCGAGGCACCAACCCAGCGCACGACGATCAGTGGCCACATCAATTGGCCTCGCGCATCAGCCGGCACGAAGGCGGCGCTGGGCTCGCCCAGGCGCATCCAGGGCGCGTCGAGGTTGACCCACAGGCCGAAAACCGCCACGCCGACCACGACCGCCAGCGCGGCCTCCGACAGGCTGGGCCAGGTCTGCGGCACCAACTCACCGTATTCGCGCCAGAACCAGGCCAGCAGGCCGCCCACCACGAGCACTGTGATGCCGTAGATCCAGCGCGGGTCAAGGCCCCAGGAGCCAATTGCCGGCACTTCGCCGCGCACGAACAGCAGCACCATGAACGCGGCGAACGGAATGGTGCGCGCGAGCGCCGCGCGGCTGATCGGCAAGGCCATGGGAAGGCTCCGGGGTTCAGAAGGTGGATGCGCGGGGTGCGCGGGGTGCGCGGGGTGCGCTGGATCCGACGGGCATCATGAAGCCAGCAGCTGTGCCACCCGCTGCCGCAGCGACGCTGGCGTCACGCCGACCGGCCCCAAAGCGTTGCCCACCACCAGGCCCACCGGGCTGAACAGGCTGCGGCGGAACGGCTTGCTCATCGCAGTGCCGTCGACGCGCGAGAAGTACGAGCCCCACAGGTTCTGCAACGCCAGCGGCACCACAGGCACCGGGTTCGATTCGAGCAGCTTCATCACGCCGCCCTTGAACTCGCCGAGTTCGCCGTCGCGGGTGATCGCGCCTTCGGGAAAGATGCACAGCAACTCGCCATCAGCCAGCGCGGCGCGCGCGCGCTCGAAGGCAAGCTCGCAGGTGCCCGGGTCTTCACGCTGCGGCGCGATCGGGATCGCACCCGCAAGCTTGAAAAACCAGCCGAGCACCGGCATCGCGAAGATGCGGTGGTCCATGATGAAGCGGATCGGCCGCGGGCTGGCGGCCATCAGCAGCAACGGGTCAATGAAGCTCACATGGTTGCACACCAGGATGGCCGCGCCCCGGGCCGGGATGTGCTTGTCGCCGCGCACCTTGAAGCGGTAGACGAAGCGCGTGGCCATGAAGGCGACGAAGCGCAGCAGGTACTCAGGCACCAGCATGAAGATGTAGAACGCGACCACCGCGTTCAGCAGGCCGGTGATAAGGAACACCTGCGGGATGGTGAAGTTCGCGGCCAGCAACGCGCCCACGCCGACCGAGCTGACGATCATGAACAGCGCGTTCAGGATGTTGTTGGCGGCGATGATGCGCGCCCGGTGGCTGGGCTGTGAACGCAGCTGGATCAGCGCATACATCGGCACGCTGTACAGGCCGGCGAACAGCGAGAGCAGCGCCAGATCGGCCATCACGCGCCAGTGCGCCGGCTGCGCCATGAAGGCGGCCAGGCCGAGCATGCCGGTAGACGGCAAGCCGCGCGACGCGAAGTACAGGTCAACCGCGAACACGCTCATGCCGATCGCGCCGAGCGGCACCAGGCCGATCTCGACATGCCGCTTGCTCAGCACCTCGCACAGCAGTGAACCTGTGCCGATGCCGATCGAGAACACCACCAGCAGCATCGACGCGACATGCTCGTCGCCATGCAGCACTTCCTTCGCGAACGACGGGAACTGCGCCAGGAACACGGCACCGAAGAACCACATCCACGAGATGCCGAGCAGCGAGCGGAACACGATCGGGTTCTGGCGCGCCAGCATCAGGTTGCGCCAGGTCTCGGTGACCGGGTTCCAGTTGATGCGCAGCGCGGGGTCGGTCGCCGGTGTGGCCGGAATCGCCTGCGCCGTGAGTCGCCCGAGCAGCGCCACCGCCACGCAGCCGAAGGCCACGTAGTGCCGCCCGACATCGGGGATCGCCACCAGCAGGCCGCCCGCCACCTGGCCGAGCAGGATGGCGACGAAGGTGCCCATCTCGACCATGCCGTTGCCGCCGGTCAGCTCGCGCTCGCTCAGGTGCTGCGGCAGGTAGGCGAACTTCACCGGGCCGAACAGCGTGGAGTGCAGGCCCATCAGGAACACGCAGGCCAGCAACACCGGCACGTCGACGCGCCAGAAGCCCCAGCCGGCGAGCAGCATGATGGCGATTTCAAGCCACTTCACGAAGCGGATCACGCGCGTCTTGTCGTACTTGTCGGCCAGCTGGCCGCTGGTGGCCGAGAACAACAGGAACGGCAGGATGAACAGCGCGCCGATCACCAGCCCGGCCATCTTCGGCGCCAGCCAGCTCACCTGGAGCTGGTAGGTCACCATCACGGTGAACGCGAACTTGAACAGGTTGTCGTTGCCGGCACCGAGGAACTGGGTCCAGAAGAACGGCGCGAAGCGGCGTTGCTTCAGGAGCGAGAACTGGTTCGGGTGGGCGTGATCGTTCGGGGTCATTCGCTTCCTCAAGGCTGCGCTGCAGCGCAATTTACCGGATCGCCCCCACCGGCCCCCGCGGCGGAATTGAAAAGAGCCGGCATTGCCGGCTCTCGAACCACCCAGGAAACCGACGCTCAGGCCGGGCGGCGGCGGCGGGCGATGAAGCCGAGTGCGCCCAGACCGGCCAGCAGCAGTGCGTAGGTCTCGGGCTCCGGCACGCCGGCCACGTTCACCTGGGCCGTGATCTCGCCGAAATTGTTGCTGTTGTTCGAATCCCAGTAGAACAGGTTCAGCGTGCCTGCGGAAGCGGCCACGCCGTTGAACGAGGTGCCGACCACGAAGTAGTTGCCGCCGATCTCGCCGACGAGGCTGCCGTAGGCAGCTGCCAGGCGGTGCTGCACCCACGCACCGAATTTGGCGCCGATCCGGGTGCCGACCGGCATGCCGCTGTCGTCCGTGGCGGTCGCGAAGCGGACGCCCGTCAGGCCGTCGGCGTCCGAGAAGCGCGGCAGCGGCCCCGCGCTCCACAGGTCGTCGCTGCCCGCGCTGACCGTGAAGCTCTGCCCGGCGAGCAGGCTGATCGTGGCCAGTCCGGTGCCGCCCGAACTGCTGTTGTCGAAGGCCTTGACGGTGAACGGAGCGGCCTGGGCGGCAGCGCCGACGAACAGGCTCACGAGGGCCAGGGCGATGGGGCGAAAGGCGGTTCGGGTCATGTTGTCTCCGGGGAAGTGGGCCGCTGGGGGCAGATGCGCAACCATTGCCGCGAGGCTAGCACCCGCTCACCCCGCGAACCGGGGGTGGCGCGCGCCGCGCCGCCAACAAGTTCACGCCGGACGCGATTTCAGCGCCGACGTCCCAGCACCGCGTCGGTGTCTTCTCCCAGCCGAGGCGCCCGGCGCGTGATCGCCCCCGGCGTCAGGCTGAGTTTGGGCACGATGCCCGGCACCTCGACGCTCAAGCCCTCGGCCGTCGTCACGCGCTGGATCATGCCGCGCGCGCGGTAGTGCGGGTCTTCGGCGATGTCCTTCGCAGTGTAGATGCGCCCGGCCGGGACCGCCGCCGCATTCAGCGCCTCCAGCACCTCGACGACCCGCCGCGGCGCCGTCCACGCGCCGATTGCCGCATCGATCTCGGCGACGCGCGCGACGCGACCGGCGTTGCCGCCGAGTTGCGGATCCAGCCCCAGGTCGTCGCGCTCGATCGCCTTCATGAGCCGCTTGAAGATCGAGTCGCCGTTGCCGGCCACCAGCACCCAGCCATCGGCGCACAGATAGGCGTTGGTCGGGGCGATGCCGGGCAGCGCCGAGCCGGCCGGTTCGCGCACTGCGCCGAAGGCGCTGTACTCGGGCAGCAGGCTCTCCATGCAGTTGAACACCGCCTCGTACAGGGCCACGTCGATCACCTGCCCGAGGCCCTTCGGCGCAATGGCGCTGACGCTTGCATGGCGGTGCTGCAGCGCCATCAGGATGCCGATCACGCCGTGCAGCGAGGCCAGCGTGTCGCCGATGCTCACGCCCACGCGCACCGGCACGCGACCCGGCTCGGCCGTCAGGTGGCGCAGCCCGCCCATCGCCTCGGCCACCACGCCGAAGCCCGGCCGGTCCTTGTAGGGCCCGGTCTGGCCGTAGCCGCTGATGCGCAGCATGATGAGGCCGGGGTTGGCCGCACTCAGCGCCTCGTAGCCCAGGCCCCAGTCTTCCATCACGCCGGGCTTGAAGTTCTCGACCAGCACATCGGCCTCGGCAATCAACTGGCGCACGATGTCGCGCGCCGCCGGGTCTTTCAAGTCGAGCGCCACGCTGCGCTTGTTGCGCGACTGCACCTGCCACCAGACGCTCGTGCCCGCGTGCAGCAGTCGCCAGTGGCGCAGCGGGTCCCCGCCCGGGCTGGTGGCGGTGGCGGGGGGTTCGATCTTGATG
>CANJKD010000141.1 GCA_947474415.1 Burkholderiales bacterium
AAGCCGCCCGAATCGGGCAGCACTTCGAGTGCTGCGGCGAGCCGTGCGAGGCTGGCCGCCAGCGCCTGCATCGCCGAATCGAAGGCCTGCTGGCGTTGCGATTGCCAAGCCCCACGCAACCGCGCCATCAGCGCGCGCTGCTCACCGGACAGTGTGGCCTCGATCGCCGCCAGCAGCGTGACTTCCTGGACCCAGCAGCGCGCGAACGCGTCCATCGGCAACACGGCCCTGACCTGCGCGTGGACCGCCAGATGACGGCGCCAGCGTTCGAGATCGGCGGCTTCGAGCGCGGCCTCGCGCGGCGCGCCCAACTGGTTCAGCAACACGATCACGGGCTTGCCCAGCCAGCCCAGCAATTCCATCTCGGGCGGTACATAGCCAGCCGCCTCGGGCGACTCGGCGGCGTTGACGAGGTAGAGCATCACGTCGGCCTCGTCGCGCACATTGCGCATCGCCTGCTGGCTGGCCCAGAACGCGCGGTCGCGCCAGCGGTCCCACACCGCGCTCATGAACCAGCCGACCGGGTTGCCCGAAGCGCGCAGCCGCTGCACCAGCCGGCCGCTGTCGGCGAAGCCGGGGGTGTCCCACAGCAGCAGCCGTTCACCGTGCGGCGCCTCGATCATCGTGAAGACGTCAGTGAACTCGGTCACGTGCGGCGCGTCGCGCACCGTGCCCACGTCGCGGCCGAGCAGTGTGCGCGCGAGCGTGGTCTTGCCGGCGTTGGTGTGAGAGACCAGGCTCAGCGAGATCGACGCGTGAGGTTCCGGCGGTGATGTCGCTGTGCTCATGGGGAACCGCCGCTCAGCGGGCTCGCCATCGCGCGCTGCAGCGCCTGCGGTGCGGCGATGGGGTCGGGTGCAGCCAGGTCGGCGAACACGGGCAGCGTACCCAGCGTTTCTGCGAACGAGCGCCACGCTTCGCGGCGCTGCGCGAGGCGCGTTGAATCACCACCGAAGCGTTGGCGGAACGCGGCCTCGTCGACCATCAACACGGCGCTTGCACCGGCCGGCACACGGGCCGCCAGCTGCCGCACGAAGCGGCCCTGGTTCTCGACCTCGGGCGTGGCTGCGAGGTCGAACAAGGCCACGAACAGCGTGCTGCCGGCGGGCAGCGGCAGGCGCGCTCCGGGATCGTCTTCGGTGCCAAAGGCCACGGTGGGCGCGACCTGAATTTGCAGGCCATCACCCAGCACCGGCGCCAGCACCGCGCGCAAGCCGAGCGCCGCCTGCGCGCCCGGCGTGGCGGCATAAGGCACCACGGTCACCCGCGCCACGTTGCCCTGCCGCTGGCGCGCGAGACGCTGGAAATAGGCGTCGGTCAAGGGCAGCGGCATGTGGCTGGCAAGCCAGCGTGAGCGCAACGCGCCGGCCAGCGCGAGCATGCTGCGCGGCAGCACCACGAACAGCAGCAGCGTCAGCGCATAGAGGTGAATCCAGGGCGCGGCCGACGTGCCGGCGGCCGCAACGCCATGCAGGCGGAGCAAGGCCTCGAAGGCGCTCACATCCGGCAACGCGATGCCCGACAGCGCCACGGCCGGCGCGAGCAGAACGGCCAGCACCGCATGAGCCGTGTCGGCACTCAGGAAGGTGCTTTCCCAGGCGGCGCGGTAGTCGAGCACCAGACCGCGCAGGTACATGCCGCCGAGCAGGCCCAGTGCCAGCGCGGCCGACGCCGCGTGCAGCAGCGTGGCCGCACGCGCCGCCGACAAGGCCGCGCTGCAGCGCAGCCACAACATGGCGAACGTTTGCAGCGCAGCGTTGCTGTTGACTGCAGGCTTGCCCGCCAGCTGGCCTGCCAAACCTGCCGAAGCTGACGCTAGGCCCGTTGCCCCCGGCAAGGCACGACCGATGCGCAACAAGCGCTGCGTGAGCCGCACCAGGCCGCCGGGCCGCGTCGGACGCATCAACAGGTGCGCCAGCGCGTGGCCGAGCAACAGGCCGTAGACCACCAGGTTCCAGGCCAGCACCGCCCACAGCGGCGGCGCCAGCAGGTTGATGCGCTGGTCGCTGCCGATGCTGTCGGCCAGCATGCCGAGCAGCCCGCCGCCCAGCAGTGCCCACCCCACCCATCGCCCTTGCCACAAGCGCCGTGCGTGCCACGTCGCGGCGGCGGGCTCGCGTGGCAACAGGCGCTGCATCGCGTGTTGGGCGCGGCGCGCGATGAAGGCTTCGGCGTCGGCGTCTGCGCCGTCCTGCAAGGCGAGCCGTGTCGCCCAGGCGCGGTCTTCGTCGGTCCAGCACGGGCCAGCAGGCTGCACGGTCTCGAAGGCCTGCAGCATGAGCACCTCGCGGGCGCGGGCTTCGTTCATCGGTCGGCGGTCCGGCGCTGCAATGTCATGGCCGCGAGCGTAACCCGTGCAACCCGACTCGCGCAGATGTCGGGCGCCTGCCTGCTGGTGCTGACGTTCGGCTCGCCGCTCGCGGTGCCGAGCCTGCTGCCCATCACCATCACCATCACCATTCCCAGCGCGTGGCTCGCCGGCGCCAGGGCGGCCCACGCCGTCAATGCGCGGGCCTGGAACGGCGTGCTCCCGGCCACCCTGGTGCTCGGCCTCGGGCTGGCAACGCCGCGCTGGCTGGCGCAGCACCGGTTCGTGTACATCCTCGGGCGCGGCTGCATCGTCACGGCCACCTGCGTCGCCTTCAGGCCCGAGTGGCTGGCCAGTTGGTCGGACCGGCGTTACCTGCCGCGCGCGCGACTGGCAAGTGACACGCCGCGCCTTTTACGCCCCCAGTTGTTCGGCGAGGGCAAGAAAGTCCGCCGCCACAACATCGAAGCGCAGTTCACCCACCGGCTCCATCGCCCCGCCCCGGCCGTGTTCGAGCGGGCGCGGCACGTAGGCCGTGCGCAGACCGGCGCGTGCCGCAGCGGCCAGGTCGCTCGGGTGCGCCGCCACCATCAGCACCTGCGCGGGCTCGAAGCCGAGCAGGCGCGCCGCACCCTGATAGACCTCGGGGTCGGGCTTGTAGTGACGGAACAGCTCGGCCGAGAGCACGCAATCCCAGGGCAGGCGCGCATGCTTGGCCATTTTCACGAGCAGCGCGACGTTGCCGTTCGACAAGGTCGAGATCACGAAGTGCGACTTCAGTTGCCGCAGCCCGCGCACGCTGTCGGCCCAGGGGTCGAGCCGGTGCCAGACGCGGTTCAGGTGCGCACGCTCCGCCTCGGTCAGCATGTCGAGCCCGAAGCGCGGCAGCAGGCCATCGAGGATCTCGCGGTGCAAGGTGTCGATGTTGGCCCAGCCGCCCCCGCCCTCACTGCCGCCCTCACTCACACGCACCCGCTGCATCGCCGGCTGGTAGCCCGCGCGCCAGGCGTCGGCGAAGGCCGGCCAATCGACCTGCAAGCCCTTCGCCGCGAGCACCTCGCCCTCGCGGATGATGGAGCCGCGCCAGTCGACGACGGTGCCGAACACGTCGAACACCAGCGCCTTGATCGAACTCGCCCGAAACCCGCTCATGCCAACGCCCTCCCGATCAAAATCTTCTGCACATCGCTCGTGCCTTCGTAGATCTGGCAGACGCGCACGTCGCGGTAGATGCGCTCCACGGGGAAGTCGCTCACATAGCCATAGCCGCCGAACACCTGGATCGCCGCGCTGCACACCTTTTCGGCCATCTCGCTCGCGAACAGCTTGGCCATTGCGGCTTCCTTCAGACACGGCACGCCGCCGTCTTTCAGGCTCGCGGCATGGTGGATCAGCTGGCGCGCGGCTTCGATCTGCGTGGCCATCTCGGCCAGGCGAAACTGCACCGCCTGGTGCTCGAAGATCGGCTTGCCGAACGCGACGCGTTGCTTCGAGTATTGCAGCGCCGCTTCGAACGCCGCACGCGCCATGCCGACGCTTTGCGAGGCAATGCCGATGCGCCCGCCCTCCAGCCCCGACAGCGCGATCTTCAACCCCTGCCCTTCGTCACCGAGCCGGTTGGCGGCCGGGATGCGGCAGTTCTCGAACAAAATTTGCGCAGTGTCGCTGGCATGCTGGCCGAGCTTGTCTTCGACGCGCGCCACGCTGTAGCCGGGCGTGTTCGTCGGCACGATGAAGGCGCTGATGCCTTTCTTTCCAGCGGCCTTGTCGGTCACGGCCATCACGATCGCCACGTCGCCGTTCTTGCCGCTGGTGATGAACTGCTTCACGCCGTTCAGCACGTAGTGTTCGCCTTCCTTCACCGCCGTCGTCTTCAGCCCATCGGCCTGCGAGCCCGCATGCGGTTCGGTCAGGCAGAACGCGCCGAGCATGCTGCCCCGCGCGAGCGGCTTCAGCCAGACCTCTTTCTGCGCGTCGTTCGCCCACGCCATCAGGATCGAACACACCGGGCAGTTGTTGACGCTGATGACGGTGGAGGTGGCGCCGTCGCCGGCAGCGATCTCTTCGATGATGACGGCCAGCGCCAGGTAGTCCAGGCCGGCACCGTCCCACTCGGTGGGCACCGCGACGCCGTAGCAGCCCAGCGCTGCCAGGCCGCGCAACTCGTCGGCCGGGAAGTGGTGGCTCTTGTCCCAGGCGGCCGCCTGCGGCGCGATGTGGTCTTGCACATAGGCGTGCACGGCGTCCTGCACAGCGCGGTGGTCTTCGGTCAGCAGCATGCAGGTGCCCAGGTTCTGTGGAACATTGAAGGCGTGATCATTGGCGCTCCGGCCACGCGAGGCGCGCGGCCAGCAGCACGAACACGCTGCCGCCCGCAGCGTTCAGCACGCTGCGCAGGCGCCGGCTCGGTGACCCGCGGCGCAGCGGCGCCACCAGCAGCACGAAGCCCGCGAGAAAAGCGAAGCCCTGCACGATGACCCAGGCGCCGAGGAACAGGAAGGCCAGCGTCTTGTGCGGCGCAGCGGCGTCGATGAACTGCGGCAGCAGCGCCAGGAAGAACAGCGCCACCTTCGGGTTCAGCGCGTTGGTCAGCAAACCGCGGCGGAAGGCGGGCCAGCCTGTCGCACGGCTCGATTCACGAGCCAATGCAGCGGGTTGGTTGGCAGGCAGGTCGGCCGGTGATACGGCGGCATCGGCCGCACCGCACGCCGCCGCGCGGAACATGCCGATCGCCAGCCACACGAGGTAGGCCGCCCCCACCAGCTTGAGCACCGAGAACGCTGCCGCCGACGTGGCCAGCAACGCCGCCATGCCGAAGGCCGCCAGCAGCGTGTGGACAACACAACCGGCCGCCACGCCGAGCGCGGTCATCAGCCCGGCGCGCACACCGCGCTTCAGCGTGCCGGCCAGCACCAGCATCATGTCGACACCCGGCGTGGCGTTGAGCACGAACACCGTCGCCGCGAACAGGGCGAGGTCATGCGTGCCGAGCATCGCTGTCAATTCAGATGAGTTCGACGCCGAGCGCCGAGCGCCCGCGCCGGAGATTCACAGAATCTCCAGCGCCAGGGCGGTGGCCTCGCCGCCACCGATGCACAGCGCCGCCACGCCGCGCTTCAGGCCGCGCTGGCGCAAGGCACCGAGCAAGGTCACGACGATGCGCGCGCCGCTCGCGCCGATCGGGTGGCCGAGCGCCACCGCCCCGCCGTGCACGTTGACGATCTCGTGCGGCAGCTTGAACTCTGCCATCGCCGCGAGCGTGACGGCGGCGAAGGCCTCGTTCACTTCCCACAGGTCCACGTCTTTCGCGGCCCAGCCGGCTTGCGTCAGCACCTTGGCGATCGCGCCGGCCGGTGCGGTGGCGAACCAGTTCGGCGCCTGCGCATGCACGGCCTGGGCCCGGATGCGCGCGAGCGGTGCGCAGCCCAGCCTGGCAGCCGTGCTCTCGCGCATCAGCAGCAGCGCGGCAGCGCCGTCGGAAATGCTCGACGAAGTGGCGGCGGTGATCGTGCCGTTCTTCGCGAAGGCGGGCTTCAGGCCGGCGACCTTGTCGAGCTTGGCCTTGAAGGGTTGTTCGTCGAACTTCACAAGGGTGTCGCCGCCCTTGCCCGCGAGCGTGACCGGCGCCATCTCCCAGTCGAAGCTGCCGTCTTCATTGGCCCGCTTCGCGCGCTGCGTGGAGGCAATGGCGAAGCCGTCCATCTGATCGCGCGTGAAGCCGTATCGGGCAACGCAGTCTTCGGCGAATACGCCCATTGACTTGCCGGAACCGGACGGCAGTTTTTCGTAGGCATCTTCCAGCCCGTCGAGTGCCATGTGGTCATACAGCGCCGCCACGCCGTACTTCACGCCCTTGCGCATGTGCGTCAGGTGTGGCGCGTTCGTCATGCTTTCCATGCCCCCGGCGACCACCACGTCGGCGCTCTCGCTCTTCAGCATGTCGTGCGCGAACATCATCGCCCGCATGCCCGAGCCGCACATCTTCGACAGCGTGACCGCGCCCACCGATTGCGGCAGGCCCGCGCCCAGCACCGCCTGGCGCGCCGGCGCCTGGCCCTGGCCGGCCATCAGGCAGTTGCCCATCAGCGCTTCGTTGACGGCGTCGCCCGTGATGCCGGCGCGCTCGACCGCCGCACGAATGGCAAGCGCACCGAGCTGGTGTGCGGCCATGGAACTGAAGTCACCCAGCAAGCTACCGATCGGCGTGCGGGCAGCGGAAACGATGACGATGGAATC
>CANJKD010000142.1 GCA_947474415.1 Burkholderiales bacterium
AGCCGCCCGCCTGACAACCGTCGCGCCGCGCGCGTGAATCACGCCACTTGCCGGTCAGCCGGCTCGCGCTGCTCTTTTCCACCGCCAGCCCTGCACCCGCTTTACCCCTTGATCGGTCACCCATGTCCCAAGCGCTTCACCCCATGCTCAACATCGCCATCAAGGCGGCACGCAGCGCCGGCGCCCTCATCAACCGCGCATCGATGGACCTGGACCTTCTGAAGGTCAACACCAAGTCGCCGAACGACTTCGTTACCGAGGTCGACCACGCCGCCGAGGCCGTCATCATCGAGACGCTGCTGGCCGCCTACCCCGGCCATGGCATCCTGGCCGAGGAATCGGGCCGGGAACACGGCGCGAAAGACAGCGAATACCTCTGGATCATCGACCCGCTCGATGGCACCACAAATTTCATCCATGGCTTCCCGTTCTATGCGGTGTCGATCGCACTGTCTTACCGCGGCCAGATCCAGCAGGCCGTTGTCTACGACCCGACCCGCAACGACTTGTTCTATGCCTCCAAGGGCCGCGGCGCGTTCCTGAACGACAAGCGGCTGCGCGTCTCCAAGCGCACCCGTTTGGCCGACTGCCTGATCGGCACCGGTTTCCCGTTCCGCAAGGGCGACAACTTCAAGCGCTACATGCAGATGTTCGAGGTCGTGATGCAGAGTTGCGCCGGCCTGCGCCGCCCGGGCTCGGCCGCGCTCGACCTCTGCCATGTGGCCGCCGGCTATACCGACGGCTTCTTCGAGACCGGCCTGAGCCCCTGGGACATCGCCGCCGGCGCGCTGCTCATCACCGAAGCCGGCGGCTTGATCGGCAACTTCACCGGCGAGGCCGACTTCTTGAACCAGCGCGAAGTGGTCGCCGGCAACCCGAAGATCTATGGCCAGCTCGTCACGCTGCTGAGCCCTTACACACGCATCATCGTGGCCGATGGGGCGAAGCCGGACGGTGCGAAAGACGGAGATGCGGCGAGCGGCGCGCTGACACCCGAGTCGGCACTGATCGCCGGCCGGGGCGCCGAGGCCGTGGCAGGGCCCGACGCAACGCCCGCCGCTCCGGTGAAAAAGGCCGCCGTGCGCATCAGCAAGGAGAGCATGGCCCGCGAAAAGCAGGCCAGCGCCGACTCCGAGCGCAAGCCGCCGCGGGCCCGTTCGCCGCGCTAGAACGCGAACGCGGCGGGGTCAGGCGTGGGGCGACTGACGCAACGCCCCGACCAGCGCCCGCAAGCGTTCGCGTTGTTCCACCGTGTGCACGCTTTGACGCAGGGCCCCAGCGAACCATTGGGCGCGCTGGGCCGCCGGTTCCAGCGCCGCTGCGCCCCGGCCTTCGAGCGTGGCCTTGAGCGCCCGCAGCTTCAGGTCGCGTCGCGCGACCTGAAGCTCGGGCGTTGCCGGCAGGTCGAGCGCGGCTTCCAGGTGCAGCAGCACATCGCCCATCGCCGCTTCGGAAAGCGGGCCGGGCGCCACGGGTTGAGCCCAGCGGGGCTCCAGCGCCTTCTGCCACGCCGGGGGCAATGCGTCGTGCGCCGCCCATCGGTTGGCCAGATCGCCATCGGCCGACGACGACGACCCTGCCGCCGCTGCCGCTTCGCGCTGTTCGCACAGCATGAGCTTGGCCAGCAAGGTGTCGCACTGGCTTTCCCAACACCGCCGCGCGCCCTCGGCCAGCGTTTGCGCGGCGACGGCACGGGCGCTGCGAAAGCGCGCGTCGATCGCACCGGCCGCTGCACCCGGCAGTTCCACCGGTTGACGCCAGGCGCGGTCGACTTCGGCGAGCGTGCGCTGCACCTCGGCCTCACCCGAATCGGCATTCAGGGATGACAATCGTTCCAGCAGCGCCTCGCGCGCGGCGAGGTTGGTGGCCAGTTCGGCATCGCGTGCATTGAACGCAGCTTCGCGCTGAACGAAAACGGCATCGGTGGCGGCCTTGAATCGGGCCCACAGCGCGCCTTCCGCCGCACGCGCCAGCGGCAACAGGCGGGCGTGCTGCTGCCACTCGGCCTGCAGTTCGCGCACGCGCGGCGTCGCGTCGCGCGCAGCGGGGTTTCGAGCCAGTTCCTGCGCCAGTGTTGCAGCGCGAACGATCAACTGCTCGCGCTCGATCCCGGCCACGCGGCGCGCTTCCTGAAGCGGCGCCTCGATGCGCGCCACGCTGCCGCGCTGGCGCTCCAGCAGCGCCGCCTTCGCAGAGGCCGGCACCGTGTGTTCGACAGGCCCGAGCTGGCGCCACGCGAGCTGGAAGTCACCCAGGGCGCGCAGCAGTTCCTTCCATCGCGCCGCGCCGTCGTCGTCTTGCAGCGTGGCTGGCGGCGCCGGCAACGCATCGAGCACCTCCAGCAGCGCCTCGCGCGCCCGCAGGTTCTCGTGCCGCGCCGCCTTCATCGAAGCCTGCTGCACCGCCACGGGCGCGTAGGCCGCCTGCAGGGCCGCATCGAAGCGCTGCCACAGCGAGGCAGGCGCCGGGGCGCCGAGGCGGCCCATCGCCTGCCAGCGCTGGCGCAGCCCCTGGATGCTGGCCGCATGCGTCTGCAGGTGCAGCTTCCGCGCGTCGACGGCTTCCGGGTCGCCTGCGGCCAGCGTGGCATCGGCCAGTGCGGTGGCCTCGGTCACCAGGGCGTCGATGGCCTGCGCACCGCCCCATTGCTGCCAGTCGCGCAGCCGCGCCCGTTCGGCGTGCAAGGCCTGGCGGCGCATGCGCAGGCTGTCGTCCAGCATCGCCGCGTTCAGACTCTGGAACAAGCCGTCGACTCCGTGGAGTTGCTGCTGCAGGGCGCCGAACTGGCCGTCGGCCAGCGCCGCCTCGGCCTCGGCCAGAAGGGTTTCGAGCTGCTGGATTTGTTCAGGGCTCGGGGTGTTGAGCACCCTCGGCGCGGTGGCTGCCGCGACGGGTGTTCCGATGGCTATTGCGGCCTCGGGGTGGCCAACGTCTGGCACAGCGAGCGCGGCCAGTTGCGCTGCTTCTGCGCGGGCCGACGCTTGCCGCGCTGATTCCATCACCGCCTCTGCCAGCGTGTCCAGCGCTGCCCGCAGGGCCTGGTCGAGCGCGGCCGTGGCCGGCGCATCGGGGCGCGATTCCCGCAGCGCACTGGCGGCTTCGCAGCGGCGGTCCATGTCTTCGCTGGCATTGACATCGACATCGGCCGTGCCGCAGGTGCGTTCCAACCCGGCCAGCGCCTGCCTCGCCTCGGCGGACCAGCGGTGCACGCGCTGCTGCCACTCACCCTGCGCGTGCATGGAGGCATTGATGCGCTCGCGCAGCCCGGCAAATTCGGAACCCTGTCCGTCGGCCAGCAAGCTCGCATCCAGCGCCAGCCAATCGCGGTCGAGGGCCACCAAGCGGTTCGCCGGGGGCATCGCGTCGCCGGCCAAGGCCGCCGCCGTGGCGATCAATGCAGACGCTCCAGCGCGCACTTCGCGCTGCGCCACGGCCGCGACCAGCCGCTGCTTGGCGGCCCGGTGCACCCGGCTGTCATGGCCGCGCAGCTCTCGCTCGGCGCGCTTCAATGCCGCTTCCGTGACCAGCGCTTCCACGGCGGCACATCGGATGTCCAGCAGCGTCGCGGTGCGTGCGACCAACAACAGCGCCTCGTCATTGCCCTGCGCCGACAGCAGCCGCTCGGCCCACTCGGCCCGGCCGTCCTCCGCCTGCTTTGCCTTGGCTTCAGCCCTGGCTTCTGCCCTGATTTGCACGGGCACGGGAATGGCCGCACCCGTTCCTGTGGCGGGCACGCCGCCACGTTTCTTGAAGAGCCAGCTCAGCATCGGGGGTCGGGTCGGTTGGTTGAAACAAGGAAGCGCGACAAGGACGCGACAAAAACGCGAGCAGGAGTGTAGGGGCGACGGGAAAGGTGGGCGCGCAAGGGGGGTGCCCGTGCTGGGACAATGCCGAGCCCAGCCACACCCCAGCACCCGGTCACCGATCAACATGAACCTTCCAGAAGCGACCGACGGCAAGGGCCTTGCGGCAGCGCACACGCCGATGATGCAGCAGTACCTGCGCATCAAGGCCGAGTTCCCCGACACGCTGGTGTTCTACCGGATGGGCGACTTCTACGAGGTGTTCTTCGACGATGCGCGCAAGGCGAACCGCCTGCTCGACATCACTTTGACCGCACGCGGCCAGAGTGCCGGTGAGCCGGTGGTGATGGCCGGCGTGCCAGTGCATTCGCTCGACGCCTACCTCGCCAAGCTCATCAAGCTGGGCGAGGCGGTCGCGATCTGCGAGCAGGTCGGTGACGTCGCCACCGCCAAGGGCCCGGTCGAGCGCAAGGTGGTGCGCGTCGTCACGCCCGGCACCGTCACCGACACCGAACTGCTCGCCGACAAGAGCGATGCGTTGCTGCTGGCGGTGTCGCGCCAGGGCAAGGCGATCGGCCTGGCGTGGCTGGCCCTGAGCAGCGGCGAACTCGGCTTGACCGAATGCACCGAAGCCGAACTCGGTGCGTGGCTGGCGCGACTGTCAGCCGCCGAGGTGCTGGTGGACCGCGATGCGGTGCCCGCCGCGATGCTGCAGGCACAGTCCCTCGCCAGAGCGACGATCACGCACCGCCCGGCCTGGCAGTTCGACGCCGCGTTGGGCGCGCGCAAGCTCTGCGAACAACTTCGCGTGGCGAGCCTGGCCGGCTTCAACGCGCAAGACCTGCATGCCGCGCAGGCGGCCGCCGCCGCGCTGCTGAGCTTCGCCGAACACACGCAGGGCCGCGCGCTGGCGCATGTGCGCACCCTCAGCGTGCAGCACAGCAGCGATCTGCTGTCGCTGCCGCCCACCACACACCGCAACCTGGAGCTGACGCAGACGCTACGCGGCGAAGACGCACCCACCTTGCTGTCGCTGCTCGACACCTGCCGCACCGGCATGGGCAGCCGTGCGCTGCGCCAGTGGCTGACGCACCCGCTGCGCGAGCGCCGTGTGGCGACCCAGCGCCACGATGCGCTCGAAGCCTTGCTAGACGCCGGCATCGACAGCCTGCGCGACGCGCTGCGTGGCATCAGCGATGTCGAACGCATCACCGCGCGCATTGCCTTGCGCCAGGTGCGGCCGCGCGAGCTCACCGGCGTGCGCGCCACCCTGCAGGCGCTGCCGGCGCTGCGCCAACAGGTGCCGGCCGGCGCGGCGGTGCTGCTCGACCTGCTGGCCGAAGCCTTGAGCCCGTCGGCCGAGATCGAACACCTGCTGATGGCGGCGATTGCGGCCGAACCCTCGGTGCTGCTGCGCGACGGTGGCGTGATCGCGCCCGGCTTCGACGCCGCGCTCGACGAGTTGCGTGGCGTCAGTGACAACTGCGACGCCTACCTGCTTGAACTCGAAGCGCGCGAGCGTGCGCGCACCGGCATCACGAACCTGCGGGTCCAGTACAACAAGGTGCACGGTTTCTACATCGAGGTCACGCAAAGCCAGGCGTCCAAGGTGCCGGCCGACTACCAGCGGCGCCAGACGCTGAAGAACGCCGAGCGCTTCATCACGCCCGAGCTGAAGGCTTTCGAAGACAAGGCACTGTCGGCGCAAGACCGGGCGCTGGCACAAGAGAAGCTGCTCTATGAACAGGTCATCGACCAGCTGCAATTGCACCTCGAAGCGCTCTCGGCCCTGGCACGTGCGCTGGCCAGCCTGGACGCGCTGGCGGCGCTGGCCGAGCGCGCCAGCACGTTGAACTGGTGCCGGCCGGAGTTCGTGCGCGAGCCCTGCATTCACATCGAAGCCGGCCGGCACCCGGTCGTCGAAGCGCGGCTCGCGGAAACCGGCGCTGGCAACTTCATGGCCAACGACTGCCGGCTCGACGCCGCGCAGAAGATGCTCGTCATCACCGGCCCGAACATGGGCGGCAAGAGCACCTTCATGCGCCAGGTGGCATTGATCGCACTGCTGGCCGCGATGGGGTCCTTCGTGCCGGCACGGGCGTGTCGGCTCGGGCCGATGGACGCGATCCACACCCGCATCGGCGCGGCCGACGACCTGGCCAATGCGCAATCGACCTTCATGGTCGAGATGACCGAAGCGGCGGCCATCCTGCACAGCGCCACCGACCGGTCACTGGTGCTGATGGACGAGATCGGCCGCGGCACGTCGACCTTCGACGGCCTGGCATTGGCTGGTGCGATCGCCTCGCATCTGGTCGAGAAAACGCGTGCGTTCACGCTGTTCGCGACCCATTACTTCGAGCTGACCGAGCTGCCGGTGAAGCACGACCGCGCGGTCAACATGCATGTGTCGGCGGTCGAGTCGCGCCGCGGTGGCGTCGACGACATCGTGTTCCTGCACGAACTGCAACCCGGCCCGGCGAGCCGCAGCTACGGCGTGCAGGTGGCGCGCCTGGCCGGCATGCCGTCCAGTCTGCTGCGCCATGCCCGCGCCGCCCTCGAAGCCCTGGAAGCCAGCAAGCACGCTGCCGACGCGCAAATCGATCTGTTCACCGCACCGCCGCCGGGCCAGACACTGGAACCCGCCGAAGCGTCGGACGTTGAGCGCGCCGTGGCCGCCATTGACCCCGATATGCTCACCCCGAAGCAGGCGCTCGCTGCCCTCTA
>CANJKD010000143.1 GCA_947474415.1 Burkholderiales bacterium
CAAGGACGCGTCGCGGATCTCGAGTTCGGTGGCTGGCCAAGACAGTCGCCCGTGGTCCGCGTACAGGCGGGTGGCGGTGGCGTACCACCGGTTTGCTTGATGCGATGTGGTCACGTGCCTAATTTTGCCGCAGGACCGCAATGGGCCAGAAGCGGTCTTCGATTGATGTCGGCTTTCAAGCAGAACGCAAAGCATTTCTCTTGTCAGCGGAATCGGTCATCCATAGTTCTCATCCAATCGTGGGATGTTCAGGTCTGGCTCAAATGGTCACGATGCAGCGGGTATCGTCATCCGCGGCAGGTTGCCGAATTCTCGGTTCAGGGCCAGAAGCCGCCATCAACTCACCCGCCGCCGCGCCAGCGACGATGACGACTATCAGGGGGCAGAGCAAGCACCTGCCTGGCGAGGCCCAATAGATCGCAGCACGAGCTCGGATCGACCATCGACGGACTACCGGCTCGACCGAAGCGGTCCCTCCAGGTTCGCTGGTGCTACGAGTAGTGCAAGTCTGAACGCAAGAAACCCGCAAGGGCTTGAAAAAAAGCCTGTTCCGTGAGAATCTGCTCTTGAAACACATTGCAGCGCGCCCTACATAAGCTGGATTACTACAAACTGAAGGGAGCACATGTGGAGGAGGCGAAGCCCTTTAGAGTCCTGTGTCTGGACGGCGGCGGCATGCGCGGCGCATACCAAACCGCCTACTTGGCTACCTTTGCCGAGCGCATCAGTGGGAAGCTGAGGCTGCAAGACCCTCTCGACGTTGGATCCGCCTTCGACCTCGTCGTCGGCACGAGCACGGGTGGTATCGTAGCCTGCGGGCTTGCGGCTGGCGTGCCGCTGACGCAGATGCAAGAGCTCTATGTCAAGGCGGGGAAGAAGATCTTCCCGCTGCAGTGGGTTCGACCGCTGCCCATCCTCGGCAAGCTCGTTCGCGCGTTTGGCATCGGCACCATCTGCGGAGACCGGGCGCTGCGCAAGACGCTGACCGACACGCTGGGCGACCGCACCATCGGGTCGGTCTATGAAGATCGCAAGATTGCCTTGGCGGTACCGACGCTCGATCTGGCACGCCATGCGGCGGTCGTGTTCAAGTCTCAACACCTGAAGCGCCTGAATGGGCGAGACAACAAGCGCACACTCGTCGATGTGTGCATGGCCACCAGCGCAGCGCCCATCCTTCGCTCGATGGCTCGCCTGCAGGAGCCAGGTGGCTCCGGTGCGACCGCAACTTATGTCGACGGCGGCCTCTGGGCGAACAACCCTGGCCTGATCGGCATGATGGAGGCGACCGAAATTTTGAAGGATCGCGGTGAGAACCGTGCGATCCACCTCTTTATGCTGGGCACGTTGCCTTCCCAGGGTGGCGAGGAGATCCACTGGTGGCGGCATCGCGCGGCCTGGGGTTGGGGCTTCGGGCTCAAGGCCATCTCGGCAAGCCTGAATGCGCAAGCCGTCGGATACGACTACCTCACCAGCAAGATGGCCGATATGCGTGGCGATGGCAGCTTCGCCTATCGACTTCCGGCTCAGTGCCCGTCCAACGAGCTGCGTGACTACCTGACCAACATGGACGATGCTCGGAAGAAGGTGCTCAACGCACTGGCTCGCCAGGCAATCTCGGACGTCGATTTCGCGTTCGCCTCGACGGCCACCGAGATGCAGGAATTTCGTACCACCCTGGCCACCGCCAGACCTCACCCATCGGCCACCTATCAGGAGAAGAACACCAATGGCTGACATCGACTGCAACAGCGAGATGACGAACTTCCATCGAGACAACGTCACGCTCTCGAAGAACCAACAAGATGAGATGCGCACGCGCCGAAACGCAGGTCGAACGCGCCTGGAAAATGGGCTTGTCGAGGCCAAGAAACCGCAACCCAAGGAGGTTGAGTCGCAGGGGTCGTACATGATGCGCACCATGGTGCAGGACGATGCCAACGACTACGACATCGACGATGGGGCATACTTCGCGACCGACGATCTCAAGGACGACGTCGGCGCGGCGCTGACACCGAAGGCGGCACGCCAGAGAGTCTGTGATGCGCTGTCCTGGGATGGCCGCCTCAAGCAGGAGGCCACCGTCAAGCCCAACTGCGTTCGCCAAGTTTACGCCGCTGGGTATCACATCGACATCCCGGTGTACCGCATCGTCAAACCGAAAGACGAGAACGACGATCCGGTGGAGCACTACGAGCTGGCAAGCGACGATGAGTGGACACGCTCCGACGCCCGGTCGGTGACCCGCTGGTTCAACGACCTGGTGGGCGAATTGAACGCCGGCGCGTCGGACGGCAGCCAGATGCGGCGCGTCACCAAATTGACCAAGAAGTTCGCGCGCCGCGCGGGCTGGAAGGACAAGACGACCAGCGGGATCTGCATCACCAAACTCGTCGTCGACCATTTCCAATACAGCGCCGATCGCGATGACAAGGCGCTGCGCGAAACGTGGAAGGCCATCGACAAGAGGCTGCAGAAATCGGCCGAGATCGACCACCCGGTGCTAGCCACCAAGCTGGCGCCGGCGAGTGACGCGGCCGTCACCTTTTTCCGTACCTGCTTGAGCGGTGCGCTCAAGACGCTGGAGGTGCTGGACACGTCCGATTGCACCCGCAAGAAGGCACGAGAAGCGTGGGACGATGTTTTCGACACCGATTTCTTCAGCAAGCAGCCGGACAACAAAGGCGACAAAGGCGACAACGGCGAGGGCGGCAACAGCTCAGCCATGACAGTCACATCGGTTGAGACCGCCCGGCGCAACGATGGTGGCGGGAGGTTCGGCTGAGGACCGAGGCAGAACGAGCCCTGACGGCGGGTGAGATCGAAGCTGGCCTCGAGCAACAACGCCCGGGCCAGTGGCAGCGTCTGACTGCGGCCCAGCTGGACAAGCTCCATAAGGGATTTGATGCTGGCTGGCAGGTGAAGATCCCTGCAGGCTCGCTGGAACTGAAAACGGTCGACCATCTAGTGCTGGTCGTCGACGCCGCATTTCCCAACTCGCAGCCCCGGATCTTCGCGCCAGCGGCGGGCAGCGACTACAGCTGGCCGCACGTCGAGCAAGCTGGGCTGCTGTGCTTGCGGTCCAGCAGGAACTCCGCGCCGATTGCGGACCGCGTGGAGATGCATCTGCGTGATGCGCAGGAGTTGCTCAACTTGCCGGAGCCCAGGCGGCGCGAGGAGTTCGAGCGGGAGTTCACGGCCTACTGGTCGCAACGCGCGACGAACAGTGCTGACCGAGCACGGGTGTGGAGCCTTGTCACCCCGGGTCAGGAGACGCGCGAAGTAGCGTACTTCTTCGATGTCAGATCGAATCGCCATGTCATCGCCGACGACAAGGACGCACTCAAGCGTTGGTTGCGCAACACCGGTGCGAATCCAGGTGACAAGCAGATCTACCCGTCCTGGTTGTTCCGTCTTTCGCAGCCCTGGACGCCGCGTGAGTTTCCGGAAACCGGCGACCAGATCACTAAGTTGCTTCCGAAGAACCTGGTGCGCAAGTGCCTTGAACCTGGGCTGCTGTCACCATTTCTTTTCGAGATTGTCACCCAAACCGGCACCGCATTTGCGGCGGTGGTACTGCGAGGTGCCGAGCGTCGCGACGTGATGCGTGGGTTCCGGCACCTGTCGAAGGTGCCGCCGACGCGAATCATCGACTCCTATGCGAAGCGGCCTGTCGAGCGCTGCAAAGTTGCGCGCGTCGACGGCGCATGGATTCACGGTCGAGATCACCCGTCGAGCTATGCGCTGGTCAAGAACCGCAAGGTGGCCATCATTGGCTGCGGTGCCATCGGTGCAGCGGTGGCGCGACTTCTTGCGCAGGCCGGTGTGGGCGAGCAGATCTTCATCGACGGGGACAGTTTGACGACGGCCAACATCTCTCGGCATCCGCTGGGCATGTTCCACGTCGGTTTCAACAAGGCTTCCGCGCTTCAGGGGCACCTGCGACGCGAATTTCCGCACCTGAAGTTCGAGCACGCCTTTCAACGCCGTTTCGAATCGCTCACCACGAAGGAACTCGAGAAGCTGGACGGCTCCGACCTGATCATCTCGGCAGGCATCGATTTCGATGGCGAGGCTGCGCTGGACCATTGGCGGCGAAGCCTGGCACGTCCTCCAGCCCACCTCAGCACTTGGGTTGAGCCTTACGCTTCTGCGGGGCATGGCGTCTTGCTCTACGGCCGGACGTCGATCCTGGCAGGTTTTGATGGCGAGGAACGGCCCAACTTCCGCCTGACGGATTGGCCTGATGAAGCCGATGCACTCATCGTCGAGGCGGGGTGCGGCAACAGCTTCCAACCCCATGGAGTGATCGATTTGCACCCGACGGTCGGAATGGCGGCCGGGCTGGCACTCGATACGCTGCTGGACAAGGTGCCTGTCTCGTGCCGCCGCGTGTGGATTGGCGACCCTGCAGTGGTCGAAGCCAACGGCGGCGTACTAAGAGAAAACTTCACCGACCGGCTGACGGTCCGTGAGTTTGTCTGGCCATGATTTGTTCGTTTGCCAAGCCGATGCACAAGCACTCGATCCTCGGGCATCTCGCCGACACCCCTCAAGCTCTTTCGATTGCCCGACTTGCCTTGCAACACGTAAGCCGTCATCGTCAGTCGAGCCCTTGGGCGACAGAGGCTGGCGGCCAGCTGTTCGGCACGCTCAATGCCGCGCAGGTCTGCGTGACAGAGGCCTCCGGCCCTTATGCCGGCGACGAGCGCTCTAGGTATCGCTACCGCTCCAACCCCGCTGCCGCCCAGCGCGCGATCGAAGACCGACACAAGCGGGGGCTGCTATATCTTGGCGAGTGGCACACGCACGCCGAAAATTACCCCAGCGCTTCCGGGCTCGACGACGACGCCATGCGCCGCTTGATCGCCAGTTCGCAGCTGAACAGCAACGCACTGCTGATGATGATCGTGGGTCGGGCACGAAGCGCAGCGGGTCTCGCGGTGTGGAGCGTCTCCAGCGAGGTCGCTCGCCGTTGGATTCTCACCGAGATCCCTGAGTAAGCCTGACCTGAGCATAGGTGTGTTGAAGGTCTGGCGGCAATTTCGAAGAGTTACTACGGATCCATTGCGGCGCATCGCTGTTCTGGAAAGCGGACGCTAGATGCCATTCAAAAGTTCCGCTTCAGATCATGAGCGTATGCGTCCGGCCATCTCATATTGACCGCTGACGGCGCTCATGCCTGACAGCTAGATTGCGATGGCTTCCCAGCGGTGCGGGAGCAATTTCCCGATCTGGCTGGCCCGCTGTGTTGGCAAGCGTGTCAGCACGTCCTTCAGATAGGCATACGGGTCATGCCCGTTCATGCGGGCTGACTGGACCAGGCTCATCACGGCGGCCGCACGTTGACCGGCGCGCAGGCTTCCGGCAAACAGCCAGTTGTTGCGCCCAAGGGCGATGGGGCGGATCTGGTTCTCAATCCAATTGTTGTCCACGGGCAATTGCCCGTCATCCACGAATCGTGTGAGTGCCTCCCAGCCTCTTAGGCTGTAGTCCAACGCCTTGCCCGTAGCTGCGTTGTTGGGTACCTTCTGCCGCTGCAATGTCATCCATTCATGCAAGGCATCCAGCACGGGTTTGACCTTGTGCCGCCGCGCCTCCTGACGCTGCTTGGTGTCCAGTTCCTTGACTCCACGTCCGATGTCATACACACGGGCGAACTGCTCCAGCGCGGACTCCGCAATCTGGCTCTTGTTGGCCACATGCAAATCAAAGAACTTGCGCCGTGCATGGGCCAGGCAGCCGACTTCGGTCACGCCGCTGGCGATCAAGGCTTTGTAGCCACTGAAGTCATCGCAGGTGAGGCTGCCTCTCCATTCACCCCGAAACTTGCGTGCATGCTCCCCGGCTCTGGACTCACAGAAGTCGTAGACCACGGCCTTGATGTCTTCAAAGGCACCAGGCGCATAGGCCCATAAATAGGCACGGTGTGTCTTGCGGTCGCCGGGTTGGAGCATCTGCACCGGCGTTTCGTCTGCATGCAACACACGGCGTTGCAGTATCTCGGTCTTCAGGGCGTCGACCAGCGGCTGCAGGCGCACTCCGCAAGTTCCAACCCACTGCGCCAGGGTGGAGCGCGGGATGGCAACACCTGAACGGCCAAAGATGCTCTCCTGGCGGTAAAGCGGCAGATGGTCCGCGTACTTGGCAACCAGAACCTGGGCCAGCAGCCCGGTGGTGGGGATGCCCTTGTCGATGACATGCGCAGGTACCGGGGCCTGCACAATGGTCTCGCACTGGCTGCAGGCCCACTTGCCACGGACATGGCGCTCCACACTGAAGACACCGGGCACGTAGTCCAGTTTCTCGGCCACGTCCTCACCGATGCGTTTCAATTGGCAGCCGCACTGGCAGGTCGTGGAGAGGGGTTCGTGACGGGTCTCGCGGCGTGGCAGGTTGGCCGGCAAGGGCTTCCTTGGATTCTCGTATGGATTCCGGCCGGGGCGCAGTCAGCACGATGCGCTGGATGCGTTGACAGTCGGGATCAAGAGCCAAAACGTGAACTGGATACTGGATGCAGACATATC
>CANJKD010000144.1 GCA_947474415.1 Burkholderiales bacterium
CACCATGCCGTGCGCCGCTGGCTCGCCGCCGGCCTGGTCTTGTCGGCGGCGCTGCCGAACACCTCGGCGGCGGCCTTGTCGACGATGGCGCGGTCCACGCTCGCGCGGCCCGACGCGTAGGCTCCCAGCAGTGCCCGGTCGCAGAGCAGGTTGATGCGCCGCGGCACGCCGCGCGACAACTCATGGATTCGGCGCAGCGCCCTGGCGTCGAACGGCGACTCCGACGCGCGCCCCGCGACGGACAGCCGGTGCGTGATGTACTGGCCGGTCTCGGCTTCGGACAAGGCTTCGAGGTGGAAGCGCGCGGTCACGCGCTGCGCCAGTTGTTCGAGCTCTGGCCGCGCCAGCATGCCGCGCAATTCGGGCTGGCCGATCAGGATGATCTGCAGCAGTTTGCGCTCATTGGTCTCCAGGTTCGTCAGCAAGCGCAACTGCTCCAGCACGTCGACCGAGAGCATCTGCGCCTCGTCGATGACGAGCAGGTTGTTCTGCCCGACGGCATGCGTCTTGAGCAGGAAGGCGTTCAGCGGGTCGACATAGTCTTTCACCGTCGGCGAGCCCATCCCGAGATGGGTGTAGGGAATGCGGAACTCGTCGCACACGGTCTTCAGCAACTCGCGCACCGTGAGCTTGGGGTTGAAGATGTAGGCCACGTTGCAGCGCCGCGGCACCTGCTCCAGGAAGCAGCGGCACACGGTGGTCTTGCCGGCGCCGATCTCGCCGCTGAGCAGCACGAAGCCGCCGCCGCCGCCCAGCCCGTAAAGCAGGTGCGCCAGGGCTTCGCGGTGGCGCTCGCTCATGAAGAGGTAGCGCGGGTCGGGCGCGATCGAGAAGGGCTCCTGGGTCAGGCCGAAGAATTGCGCGTACATGACGCGGAGCATACGGGCATGCGGAGACGATCCAGCGCGCCGTGAGGCTTGCCGCAGCGCGCACCCACTGGCACCGCGAATTACCTGACCCGTTCCAAAATGAAACAGTCGCCTGCGCGTTGCCCGCAGGGATCGCCGGGACAGCGCCATGGGTATGGTTTACCCTCTGTTCCTGTGGCGCCGCACGCTACCTAGCATCGTTCCGTTCCAAAGCCAAAGCCAAAGCCAATGCCGCATGGCGGCCTCTGTGCGTCGCTTTCGGCGCGCTGCCCCAGAAAACCCAAGGAGATCAGCATGAGCATTCGATTGAACGTGAACGGCAAGTCAGTGGATGTACAGGCCGAGGCCGACACACCGCTGTTGTGGGTGATTCGTGATGGCATCGGCCTGACGGGCACCAAGTTCGGTTGCGGTGCAGCGCTGTGCGGTGCCTGCACCGTGCATCTCGACGGCGTGCCTGTTCGCTCCTGCCAGACGCCGATTTCCGCAGCGGCCGGAAAAGAGGTCACGACCATCGAGTCCGTCTCGTCGACCGCGGTCGGCCGCAAGATCCAGGCAGCCTGGATCGCGCACGATGTGCCGCAATGCGGCTACTGCCAGTCCGGCCAGATCATGAGCGCCGTTGCTTTGCTGAAAGAGAAGCCGCAGCCGACGGACGTCGACATCGACCAGGCCATGTCCGGCAACCTCTGCCGCTGCGGAACCTACCCGCGCATCCGCGCTGCGATCCACACTGCCGCCGGCACGAAGGGAGCTTGATCATGAACACCATTGCTGCCAATCATTCGCGTCGCCAGTTCCTCAAGACCACCGTCATCGCCACCGGCGGGCTGCTCGGTAGCGGCCTCATTGTCGGCTGCGCCGTGATGCCGGGCACGGGCGCCAAGGCGGCGATGCTGCCCAGCGCCACCGCGCCGGGCGTGATGCCCAATGCATGGGTCAAGATCGGCACCGACAACACGGTCTCGATCATCTGCGCGCGCTCGGAGATGGGGCAGGGCGTGTTCACGTCGCTGCCGATGCTCGTCGCCGAAGAGCTCGAAGTGTCGATGGACAAGATCCGCGTCGAGATGGCGCCGTCCCGCGAGCCCTACATCAACACGATGCTCGGCGGCCAGCTCACCGGCGGGTCCACCTCGGTGCCCGAAGCCTTCGGGCCGCTGCGCGCGGCCGGTGCCCAGGCCCGCATGATGCTGATCGCGGCCGCAGCCCAGCAGTGGAAGGTCGAGCCCTCGGCTTGCCGCGCCGAAAACGCCATGGTCATCGGGCCGGCCGGGCAGACTGCCACGTACGGCTCGCTGGCCGAAGCGGCTTCGAAGCTCGAAGCGCCGAAGACGCCGACACTGAAGGACGCCAGCGCGTTCAAGATCATCGGCAAGCCGGTGAAGCGCCTGGACACACCGGCCAAGGTCGATGGCAGCGCCGAGTTCGGCATGGACGTGAAGCTGCCCGGCATGTTGTACGCGGCCCTTGCGCAATGCCCGGTGATCGGTGGCAAGCCCACCGGCTTCGACGCGACGCGCGCGAAGACGATGCCCGGCGTCAAGCATGTGGTGCAGATCAGCGACGGCGTGGCGGTGGTGGCCGACACATACTGGCATGCGCGCAAGGCGCTCGAAACGGTCAACGTGACGTGGGATGAAGGCGCGGGCAAGGCGCTGAGTTCGGCGAGCATCGGCGCGGGCTTGAAGACGGCATCGGCCAAGCCGGGTGCGTTGATCAAGAAGGTCGGCGATGTCGATGCCGGCATGAAGGCTGCGGCACGCAAGATCGATGCGACCTATGAGCTTCCGTTCCTGTCGCATTCGCCGATGGAGCCGATGAACTTCACGGCCGATGTGCGCAAGGACTCGGTGCTGCTCTACGGCCCGACGCAGTTCCAGCAACTGGCGGTCGGCATGGCAGCGGCCGTCGCCGGCGTGAAGCCTGAACAGGTGACGATCCGCACCACCTTCCTGGGCGGGGGCTTTGGCCGGCGCATCGATGTCGACTTCATCGTCCAGGTGGTCGAGATCTCGAAGGCGGTCAGCGCGCCGGTCAAGCTGATCTGGTCGCGTGAGGACGACATGAAGCACGACTTCTATCGCCCGATCGCCTTGCACAACATGTCGGCCGGGCTGGATGCGCAAGGCATGCCGACGGCGATCAAGTTCCAGGTCACCAGCCCGTCGGTCACCGCACGGCTGTTCTCGGTCTTCGTGAAAGACGGCATCGATCCGTTCATGACCGAAGCCGCTGTCGTGCCCTACGCCATCCCGAACCAACTCGCCGAGGCCGTGATCCACGACACGGGCTTGCGTGTTGGGTACTGGCGATCTGTGTCGCATGCGCTGAACGCATTCGCGAACGAGTCGTTCATCGACGAGTTGGCAGGTGCGGCCGGCAAGGACCCGCTCGAATACCGGCGCACCCTGCTGGCCCAGTCGCCGCAGCATCTGAAGGTCCTGAACATCGCGGCGCAGAAGTCAGGCTGGGGCACGGCGCTGCCGGCAGGCCGCTCGCGCGGCGTGGCGGTGATGGAGGGCTACGGCACCTACCTCGCGCTGGTGTCCGAAGTGTCGGTCACGGGCGGCGAGATCCAGGTGCACAAGGTCACGGTGGCCGCTGACCTGGGCACGATGGTGAACCCGAACATCGTCGAGCAGCAGATCGAAAGCAGCGTGATCTTCGGCTTGTCGGCCGCGTTGTTCGGCGAGATCACCCTGAAGAACGGCGTGGTCGAGCAGAACAACTTCAACGACTACCCGATCGTGCGCATGAACCAGTCGCCGGCGATCAACATCACGTTGGTGCCGAGCGGCGGCAAGCCAGGCGGCATCGGCGAGCCGGTGACGGCGATGATCGGGCCGGCGGTGGCGAATGCGGTCTTTGCGGGTACCGGCCAACGGCTGCGCAAGCTGCCGCTTCGCCTGGCTTGAGCGCGCACCATCGCTGCTGAACGCCTCGCGATGGAAGGTTCGTTGCGTCGAATCTTCCATGGGCGAGGTCTGGTCAAGGTGCTCGGCGTGCTTGGGTTGTTGACCTGCATCGCGCTGGCCAGGGCCCAAGACTACGAGCGTGAGGCACACTGGGCCGAAGAGACACTGGCGTCGCTGTTGGTCGGCGACGCGGTGCTCCTCGAACAGAAAAACGGCCATCGTTTCCTGGCGCTCTACACCCGGGCGGCCCGGGAGCGCGGTGCGGTCGTCATTGCCCACGGGCGCGGGTGGTCACCCGACTATGACCTGTACGGTGACCTTCGCGCCCAGCTCGCCGAGGCTGGCTACTCGACCCTGTCGATCCAGATGCCGGTGCTGCCGAGCACGGCCAAGATCGGCGACTATCTGCCAATATTTGCTGATGCCGACGAGCGCCTGGCGCTCGCCATCGGCTGGCTGCGAGCACGCGGCGCATCGAAGGTCGTCATCGTCTCGCACAGCCTGGGTGCAACCATGGCCAACCACTACATGATTCACGCACCCGACCCTGGCGTGGATGCCTGGGTGTACCTGAGCATCATCAACGGGCTGGAGGACATGTACCGCATCAAGATCCCGGTGCTCGACGTGTTCGGCAGCCAAGACTGGGATGTGACCCGTTTCGGTGCCGACGAGCGGAAGGCACAGATCGCGCGAATCGCCGGTTCGCAGCAGGTCATCATGGCGGGAGGGCAGCACTTCTACGAGGGCAAGCGCGAAGCCCTGACGGCGATCATCGTCGGGTTTCTGGATCGCGTTCTGAAACGCGACTGAGTTGCCGCTATGCGTGCAACCGGCTGTGCCTGGGCACGCTGGCGAGCAGAAATTCCATCTGGTCGGTCAGGATGCGGCGCCCACGCAGGATCATGTCTTCGTGAAGGCTGGGCACGTAGGGCAGGTACAGCAGCGACATGTGCACCTCTTCCGGCAGTCGATTGCCCTTGTGGCCGTTGCACGGGCGGCAGGCCGTGATGTAGTTCATCCAGGTATCGAGCCCGCCGCGTGAGGTGGGAACAATGTGCTCACGCGTCAGGTCGTCGAAGTGGAAGTGCCCGCCGCAGTAGGCGCAGATGCTTCGGTCACGAGAAAACAGCTTCGGGTTCGACAGCGCAGGCGCCTGGCGCCAAGCGCGGCTCGGCACCGAACCTTTCACCGCGATGATGGGCTGAACCTCGATGCGCGACTGCAACCCGGTGCGACGCTGGGTGCCGCCCCGCAGCACGTAGAAGGTCTCGCCGATGGTCCAGGCCACGCCATCGCTCGCATAGATGACGGCCGCTTCCCTGGCCGAGATCCAGGCCTGCGGACGACCGGACAAGTCGAGTTGCAGAACTTCCATATGGGTTCGAGCGTAATGCATGCAGGGGCGTTCCCCCAAGAACCACATCATGCGCCCGGCGCAGGGAAACCACAGTGTCGGTCTCCAATGTCATCACCGAGTCACGTCAACCTGGCCTCGGGTACAGCCCCCGTTCGCGAGCCATCAACCGACACAGGCCGAGCAGCGCGCCTATGTTCGGCATGGCAATGTCGAAACGGTTGCCGATCTCATGCACCGCACCCACCAGCGCGTCAAGCTCGATGGCGCGGCCGGCTTCGGTGTCTTGCAGCATCGAGGTCTTGAAGCCGCCGAGCTGGCGCGTCAGGGCCATGCGCTCTTCGCCGCTCTGCGTGATCGGGCAACCGATGCGTGCACCGATGTGCGCCGCCTCTTCCATGGTGCGCAGGATGAAGGCGCGGACCAGCGGGTCGTCGAGGATGTGGTCGGTGGTGGCGCCGGTGAGGGCAGACACCGGGTTCATCGTCATGTTGCCCCACAGCTTGAACCAGATGTCTTGGCGGATGTCGGCGCTGGCCTCGCACTTGAACCCGGCTTGGGCAAGTGCCGCGCACACGGAATCGACTCGCATCGAAGCGCCGCCGCCCGGCTCGCCGACGATCAGCCGGTCGCCGAAGCCGTGCTGGATCACACCGGGTGCGGGGCTGGAGCAGGTCAGGTGCACAACGCAACCGAGCACGCGTTCGAGCGGTAGCAGCGCTGCGATGCGGTCGTCCGGGTCGACGCTGGGCAAGGAGCGGTCGCCCAGCCCGGTCGACACCGGCGCCGTCTGCAGGAACCACCATGGCACGCCGTTCATGGCCGGCATCACGAGCGTGTTTGGGCCGAGCAGGGCTTGCATTGTCTGCGCGGCCGCTGCGAGGGCCTGGCCCTTGAGCGCGACGATCACCAGATCTTGCGGGCCGAGTGCCCTGGCATCGTCGCTGGCGCTGATCGCGGACGTCGTTTCCGCGCCCGCCATTGTCAGGCGCAGGCCGTGCTCCCGAATCGCGGCCAGCGTGGCGCCGCGTGCGAGCCCGCTGACCTCATGGCCGACGTGGGCCAGCGTCGCTGCCAACAAACCGCCCACGGCGCCCAATCCCACCACTGCGATCTTCATGCGTCACTCCGTTACGAAGCCATCGTAGCGGCGGTGTTGAGTTCTACGCGAACAAGGGTAAACACTCATCAAACGCCTCCCACATCGCGCTTCTATTGATTCGGCCCAAAGAAATAGGAACTTTTAGGTGAACGTAAGCTCCAAGATGGATGGACAAAGAGAACGCGCGCAAACAGCCCCTGGAGCAACTTCACGAAAGGCGAAAGCAAGTCGTGAGGTTGCACAAGAGCGGAATCGGCG
>CANJKD010000145.1 GCA_947474415.1 Burkholderiales bacterium
GGATCGTGGTTCGCGATGATCTTCTTGTTGATCACCGGCAAGCGGACACCGTAATGGAATTTGTTCACCAGGATAAGGTCACCGACGAGAAGCGTCGGAATCATCGAACCGCTTGGAATCTTGAAGGGCTCGAACAAGAAAGAGCGCAACAGGAACACGACCAAAATCACCGGGAACAGGGCAGCGGTCCAGTCGAGCCACCACGGCTGCATGAGCAGCGTCTCGCGCGCTTGCGCGACGTTGTCGTCGACCTTCGTGATGCCTTGTTTGGCCAGTCGGTCCCGGCGCTCGGCGTCCTGGCGCTCCAGGGTCGCGGCGGCCGCCAGACGGCGTGGCGCGAAATGGAAGCGCTCGGCCAGCCAGTAGGCGAAGGTCACGCCCGCGAGGATCAGCAGCAGCAACGCGAAGTTGCCGGTCCACTTTCCGAAGTACCAGCCGCCGAGAAAAATCGCGAGCAGGCCATAGAGCAAACCGGTCAAAGAACCCATCAGTCATCCACTTGGAGGATGGCCAGAAACGCTTCCTGCGGCACCTCGACGGAACCGATCTGCTTCATGCGTTTCTTGCCTGCCTTCTGTTTTTCAAGAAGCTTGCGTTTGCGCGAAATGTCGCCGCCGTAGCACTTGGCGATCACGTTCTTGCGGAGGGCTTTGATTGTCTCACGCGCGATGATGTTGGCCCCGATGGCCGCCTGGATCGCGACGTCGAACTGCTGGCGCGAAATCAGCTCGCGCATTTTGGCAACCACCGCCCGGCTGCGGAACTGGCTCTGGCCACGGTGCACGATGATGGACAAGGCATCGACCTTCTCACCGTTCAACATGATGTCGACCTTCACCACGTCAGCCGCCCGATACTCCTTGAATTCGTAGTCCATGGATGCATAACCGCGCGACACGCTCTTGAGCTTGTCGAAGAAGTCCAGCACGATCTCGGCCAGTGGCATCTCGTAGGTCAGCATCACCTGCCTGCCGTGGTAGGCCATGTTGAGCTGGTTGCCGCGCTTCAGGTTCGCCAGCGTCATCACCGGGCCTACATAGTCTTGCGGCATGTACAGGTGCACCGTGACGATGGGTTCGCGGATCTCGCTGATGCGGCCGAGGTCGGGCATCTTCGACGGATTGTCGACCTGGATCACGGTCTTGTCGCCGAGCTCGACCTGGTAGACCACCGACGGTGCGGTGGTTATCAGGTCTTGGTCGAACTCCCGTTCGAGGCGCTCCTGCACGATCTCCATGTGCAGCAGGCCGAGGAAGCCGCAGCGGAAACCGAACCCCAGCGCCTGGCTGACCTCGGGCTCGTAGCGCAGCGACGAATCGTTGAGCTTGAGCTTCTCCAGCGCATCGCGAAGCTGGTCATATTCACTCGCCTCGGTCGGGTAGAGCCCGGCAAAGACCTGAGGCTGAATTTCCTTGAAGCCCGGCAGTGCCTGTAGCGCCGGGCCTAGGTTGTTGGGCAGCTTCTTGTCGATCGTGATCGTGTCGCCGACCTTCGCCGCCTGCAGTTCCTTGATGCCGGCGATGATGAAGCCGACCTCACCGGCATTCAGTTGCTCGCGCGCCACCGACTTGGGGGTGAACACACCCAGGCTGTCGGCGCTGTAGACCGCGTCGCTGGCCATCAGGCGAATGCGCTCGCCGCGCTGCAGCGAGCCATCGACGATGCGAACCAGCATCACGACGCCAACGTAGTTGTCGAACCACGAGTCGACGATCATCGCGCGCAACGGCGCGTCGGGGTTGCCGCGCGGCGCCGGCATGCGGGTGATCACGGCTTCGAGGATTTCGTCGATGCCCTCACCGGTTTTCGCGCTACAGGGAATTGCGTGATCGGCATCGATGCCGATCACATCTTCAATCTCGGCCCTCGCGTTCTCTGGGTCGGCATTCGGCAGGTCCATCTTGTTCAGGACAGGAACCACCTCCACGCCGAGGTCGAGCGCCGTGTAGCAATTGGCCACCGTCTGCGCCTCGACGCCCTGGCTTGCATCGACGACGAGCAGCGCGCCTTCGCAAGCTGAGAGCGAGCGGCTCACCTCGTAGGAGAAGTCGACATGACCGGGCGTGTCGATCAGGTTCAGGTTGTAGATCTCGCCGTTGCGCGCCTTGTATTGAAGCGAAACAGTCTGCGCCTTGATGGTGATGCCGCGCTCGCGCTCGATGTCCATGGAGTCGAGCACCTGCGCTTCCATCTCGCGATCACTCAAGCCGCCGCAACGTTGGATCAAGCGATCAGCAAGCGTGCTTTTGCCATGGTCGATGTGGGCAATGATCGAGAAATTTCTGATGTGGTCCATGCTTGCTGCGATGTCTGTATTGGGGGCTACGCGCGCGAAAGAAAACGGCGGAGCCGTTCCAGCGCAAGCTCAAATCGCGAAGCGATGTGAAGGGCCGAAGGCCACTGATGCGGCTAAAAAAAAGGCACGTCGAATCAGTGACGCGCCTTCCAACAAAACGTTTGGCAACTGCTTGCTGGTGAGCCATTGTAATCAAAACGACCCAGCCACAAACCGCGCCGTTGCTCGATTTGTGGCCGTTGCAGGCTGCCAACATGAAAAAGTATCAACAGGTTGTCCACAATTACTTGTGGACGACTTGGGGACAATTTTCCCACTTTCCCTTCATTGCGTAAACCGAAAAGGCGCACTGTCCCGCCGGTTTCTATTCTAGTGCCCAATGATCACAATTCGCATGAAATCACATTGTTAGTGAGCGCAAACACACTTAATTAGCCCAGTGGTGGGGCCTTGAAATCTGCGGATGCCGCTGTGACGGCGACCCCTAATTCCACTTGGTGGAAAGACCCGACAGGAAACTCAACCGAAATTCAGCGCGTCGGGCGAATGATCAGGAAATTGACCGTGTCGGCGCGGCGTACCAGAACCGTCACTGGCCTGGATTTGTCAAGTTTGGAGACCATTGCATCGAACTGCTTGACGCTCGTGACCTCGGCGTTGTCGAGCGAAAGCAGAACGTCGCCGTCGCGCATGCCGGCTCTTGCAGCCGCACCGTCGACAGCCTCGACCCGCACCCCGTTCTTGATCTTCAGTTCCTTGCGCTGCGCGTCAGTCAGGTCGGCCACCGCAAGCCCGAAACTGCCCAGTGCTGCTTGCGGCTTCGCTGCTTCACGCTCAGCCGCACGCGCCGTCTTTTCGGGTTCGAACTCAGCCACCATCACACTCAGTTCGCGATAAGCGCCGCGCCGGAACACCTGAAGCGCCGCCTTCGCTCCCGGCTTCACGCCACCGACGATGCGCGGCAGATCGGCAGACTTTTCCACAGCCCGCCCATCGACCTTGGTGATGATGTCGCCAGCTTCAACGCCAGCCTTTTCGGCCGGGCCGCCCGCTTCGACACTGCGCACCATGGCGCCCGTCGGCTTGCCCAGTCCGATGGATTCGGCCACTTCCTTCGTGACCTGATCGATCGTCACGCCGATGCGCCCGCGCACCACACGGCCATTCACGCGCAGGCTGTCAGCGACGCGCGACGCTTCATCGATCGGGATCGCGAACGAGATGCCCATGTAGCCGCCCGAGCGGCTGTAGATCTGCGAGTTGACACCCACCACTTCGCCGCGCATGTTGATCAACGGGCCGCCCGAGTTGCCGGGGTTGATGGCGACGTCGGTCTGTATCAGTTGCAGGAAGTCGCCGGTGTCGCGCGACTTCGCACTGACGATGCCGGCCGTGACGGTGCTTTCAAGACCGAAGGGCGAACCGATCGCGATGACCCACTCACCGACCTTCAGCCGCCCCACGTCACCGATGCGTACGGTCGGCAAGCCAGTGGCCTCGATCTTGACGAGGGCCACATCGGAGCGTTTATCGGCACCCACAACACGCGCCTTGAACTCGCGCTTGTCGGTGAGCGTGACGAACACTTCTTCGGCGCCATCGACCACGTGCGCGTTCGTCATCACGTAGCCGTCGGCGTTCAGGATGAAACCCGAACCCGTGCCGCGCGTCTGCGGCTCTGCATCGGGTGTGGGCGTGCCCGGTGGCGAACGCGGGTTCGGCCGGTTCGGAATCGGCAACCCGAAACGGCGGAAGAATTCGAGCGTGTCCTCGTCGGCATCCGGGCCACCGCCGGCCACGCGCCCGGTGCGGCCGCGTTCCGTAGTGCGTATGCCGACCACGGCCGGGCCGACCTTCTCAACCAGTTCGGTGAAGTCGGGCAGCCCCTGTGCATCGACGGGCGCAGGTGCAAGCGAACCCGTCAAGCCCAAGCCCAGCGCAAGCACGCCGAGCCAGAAACGATTCCGCAGAGAATCCTGTCCCGCAATTGGCTTCAGAGTTGGCGGTGAGCGAAACTGCATGTGCACAATGTGTGCCTCCCATGGATGGCGGTGTCGAAAGGGCGCGAACGCGCGAGACTATTTCTTGGCCTGTGCAAGGCCCATTGCGAACACCCGAAGTGTTGCAGGCGGGACATCACCCACCACGGTCACCCACGAATCACCATGCTGGCGCGTCAAGGTTCGTGTGGGCCCGACCGAAGCGAGCGACTGCCCTGTGTGGCGACGCGCGTCGAAAGGCTCGATGAACACCGAGACGTAGGTCAAACCATCGGAGTAGATGACCTGCAACACCTGCGGCCTGGCGCGTTCACCCGGCTCGGCATTCAGACTTTCCATGGGCCGCTTGACGCAACTCACCTGCCGAAACCCCGGCGCGGGCACAGCCAAGGCCCAACCTTCGGTGTCGAGCCAGGTCGGCGTCATCACCGGTTTGAGCACGCGATAACCTTCAAGCCGCTTCAAGGGCTGGGTCACGCTGTCGGGCTGAGGCTTGACGCCGATGACCACATCTGAAAACGCCGAAGTCTCGAGAACTTCGCTGCGCTCTCCGAGCACATCGGAGCGAAGCAGCAGGCCGGTTTCCTGATCGGCCCAAAGGCGATAGCCGTATCGGTAGCCATCCTTGGGCTTGACCCACAACACATTGGCCACCCGCCCGGCCACGCGTTCAACGCCTTCAGGATGAACGTCGTAGAAGTCGACGATGCGGTCGTCGCCGGCCTGAAGCAGCGCCGGGAACGACGCCATCAACGTGCGCTGTTCCACCATCACGACACGCGCCCCGGGCCAGACGGTGTGAACCAGATCGTTGTGGCGAAAGACATAGCGCGCCTGGCCGTCGAGCGACTCGCTGCGTTCGTATTGATTCGGACCTTCGCAGAAGTGAGCAATGCGGGCACTCGACACCGCGCCAGCCCCACTGACCACGAACGTGCCCTGGAAGTTGCGGTGGCTGGCCGCATCGTGGATGCGCAACAACCAGGCGCGCACCTCGGGCGCCTGGGCCGCCGACCCTCGCACCACAGGCCTGGGCTGGGCCCAGGCGCCAAGCACCACCAGACACAGGCTGGAAGCCAACGCCCATGACAACAAGGGACGAAGGTGCACGACCGTGACGAAACGAAAAGAATCTGCTGCCACGCGTGCCTCAGCGATCCGGGCCGCTGACCGTCGCACTGCGCAGGAACCCGGAGGGCACGCCAAGTGCAGAGGTGCCCGCGAACTGGTGGTGCGCGGCCAGATAGCGGTCGAGCCGCGCATCACGGATCAGCGAGCCATTGGCCGTCAGCGTTTGCGCGCCCACCACAGCCGAAGCGCCCCCCGTCGCCATGACGGCCAGGGCGCCCGCCGACGCAGCGCTGGCCAGCGGCACGTCAGGCGAACTTACCGGCGCGGTATCGGGCGAGCGCGTGACCAACAAGGCCCCGGTCACGAGCACGAAGCCGGCAGCCACGGTGGACGGCACGAGCCACGCACGGCGCCGAGCCCGTGCGTCGCCTGCGGCACCGAGGGCAGACGCAGCACCGCCTTGCATCGAGGCGAGCGCTGGCGGGGCCAGCACGACAGGCTCTTTGGCCAGCCGCGCACTCATCGCCGCCATGAAGGCAGTGTCGTGAGCGGGGTCGCCGGCCAGGTCGTCGGAACGAAGCACATCGCCGATCAACTGGTAGGCGTGCCAGCACGCACGCGCCGCTTCGCCGTCGCGCCAATGCGCACATGCCGTGGCAACCGCCGCGTCATCGAGCGCGCCATCCACCAGCGCCGACAGGTGTTCCCGCGCCGCCATTCCCGGCTCATCATCAGCAGACATGTCCATCTCCATCCGTCATTCCGTCAGTGGTTCCGTTCGTCGCCCCACCAGCGACATCACCAGCGCTCGCCCTCGCGCGTGTCGAGCAACGGGCGCAAGCGCAGCGCAATCGCTTCGCGCGCCCGGAAGATGCGTGAACGCACCGTACCGATCGGGCAGTTCATCAGTTCGGCAATCTCTTCGTAGCTCAGGCCCTCGATCTCGCGCAACGTGATGGCCTGCCGCAACTCTTCCGACAAGGCTTCGATGGCAAAGTTCACTGCGCCGGCAATTTGCTTGCTCGCGAGCACCGAGTCAGGTGTTTCGCCGTCGCTTAGTTCGTTCTCCACACGCGAAGTTTCATCATCGTCATCACGCGA
>CANJKD010000146.1 GCA_947474415.1 Burkholderiales bacterium
GACAGCTTCTCGTGTGCGTTCACGACCTGCGGCGTGGTCAGGCTTTCCACCAGCATCTGCGCAATTTCGGGCGTCACGTACTTGCGGCCCTGCGCCACGGTGCGCACCGCGCTGACGATCTGCGCCGGGTCGCCGCCCTTGTTGATGTAGCCGAAGGCGCCGGCCCGCAGCGCGCGGATCGCGTACTGGTCTTCGGGGTACATCGAGACCACCAGCACGCGCATGGCCGTGCCCTCTTCCTTCAACACATGCAGGACGTCGAGGCCACTGCGGCCGGGCAGGTTGATGTCGAGCACCAGCACGTCGGCGGTCTTTTCGCGCATCAGGGCGCGCAGTTCGCCGTAGTCGCCGGCCTCGCCGACGACTTCGATGTCGGGCACGTCGGACAGGGTGTCGCGGATGCCGCGCCGGATCAGCGCGTGGTCATCGCAGAGAAAGACCTTGATCATGGCGGTGATGGTAGTTCGAGTCTGCGCTGAGCTTGCATCAGAGCGCGCCCCATCGGCTCGGGTCGTCGGCGTCGTGGCGCAGTTCCGAGGTTAACCCAGTCACGGCCAGCGGCTCGAACGACGTGAGCGGTACCGACAGCATCAGCGTCGTGCCACTCGGCCCGCTGCTCAGGTCGACCCAGCCGCCCACCGTGCCGGCACGCTCGTGCAGGCCACGAATGCCGAACGAGCGGGCCTTGGCCAGGTCGTCCCCATTCAGGCCCCGGCCGTTGTCGCTGATTTCGAGCGACAGCACACCGCCCGCGAACGAAAGGTCGAGTTGCACCCGGCTCGCGTGGGCGTGCTTGCTGATGTTGGTCAGCGCCTCTTGCGCGGTGCGGTAGGCCACCAGCGGCACGCCGGCCGGCAGCTCGGGCGCTGCCGCTGGCAAGCGGATCGTGCACTCGATGCCGGTGCGTTTGTCGAAGCGCGTCGCGATCCAGTGCAGGGCCGCGATCAGGCCCTGCTCCAGGATGGCGGGGCGCAGGTTGTGCATGATGCGTTTGCTGGAATCGAGCGCCAGCGTCAGGGTCTCGATCGCCGAATTCACGCGCACCCGCACCGCGTCGGAATCGGTGTGGCGGGCGATCCAGGCGAGGTCGAACTGCAGCGCCGTGAGCGAACCGCCCACGTCGTCGTGGATGTCGCGCGCGATGGCGGTGCGCTCTTGCTCGATGCTGGTCTGTAGGTGCTGCGCCAGTTCGCGCAGGCGCTGCTTCGATTCGTCGAGCTCGCGGTCAGCGCGCACCCGGGCACGGCGCGTCTCGGTGGCTTCCACCGCGCGCAACAAGGCCGGCACCAGCCGCGACAGGTTGTTCTTCAGCAGGTAGTCGCTGGCGCCGTTGCGCATCGCCTCCACTGCGGTGTCTTCGCCGATCTCGCCCGAGACCAGGATGAAAGGCACGTCGCGGCCGCTGGCCTTCAGCAGGCCGAGCGCCAGCAGGCCCGAGAAGCCCGGCAGGTTGAAGTCGGAAATGATCGCATCCCAGGGCTCGTCGAGCGCAGCCAGGAAGCCGCCCTCGCCGTCGACGCGACGCAGCAGCACCCTCAGCCCGCCGCGCAGCAGGTGGGCGCGCGCGAGTTCGTGGTCAAGTTCGGAGTCTTCGAGGTGGAGCACGCGCAACTCGCGAAGCGGCAAAGTGATCGACATGGCGCGCAGTATGCCCCGCTCGACCAGCGGGCTGGCGGGGCGCAGCGCAAATCAGCCCTCAGGTCCAACGTGGCATTGCCGAAAAAGTAGCGATGCAAGACCTTGCCCGCCACTTGCCGAACACGGATGTCCGATGCTGAACACCCCAGAACCCGCCGTGCAATTAGCCTGCCCGATGCCCTTGCTGGCCGCCGCCGACCTGCAGGACAACCTGATGACCGCCGGCCACGACCTCGACCGGCTTCAAACCCTGCTGTTGCATGCCTGCGATGAACTGATGCAAGGCTTCCACGGCGCCACGAACCAGATCCGCGGCTTCGTCGAAAACGCCGAGCCGAATGGCCAGATGCCCGACCTGCTGGCCGGCGTGACGCGCCACCTGGGTGCCGCCATCACAGCGCTGCAGTTTCAGGACATCGCTTCGCAGCTCATCGCCCACACCCACCAACGCCTGCGCAATTGCGCCGACCGGCTCGCCCGCGAGACGATGGGCGACGACGAAGAAGGCTACACCGTCGTCGAGGAAGCCCCGCTTCGCCCCAACCCGGTGACGCAGGACGAAATGGACGCCGGCTCGGTCGAGCTGTTCTAAAGATCCCGCCCCACCCGCCGTAATAGCCTCAGGAATTCCGGAGAACTTCATGCATTCAATCCTTGCGGTAGACGACTCGCCGTCGATGCGCCAGATGGTTACTTTCACGCTCAAGGGCGCAGGCTACAACGTTGTCGAGGCGGTCGACGGTCAGGACGCACTGGAAAAAAGCGGCAAGAACGACTTCGACCTCGTACTGACCGACCAGAACATGCCACGCATAGATGGCATCAGCCTGACCAAGAAGCTGCGCGACAGCCCGAAGTTCAAGTCCACGCCGATCCTGATCCTGACCACCGAGTCGAGCGACCAGATGAAGCAGGCCGGCCGCAGTGCCGGCGCCACCGGCTGGCTGGTGAAACCCTTCGACCCGGCCAAGCTGATCGAAGTGATCCGCAAAGTCATCCGCTAGTCTGCCAGTCCGCTTATTCGTCACCCACCCGTCACTCCGCACGGCAGAGACACACAGGAACCATCATGGGCGAAATGACCTCCGAAGGCGCAAACATCGGCGCCGGCATCGACCTGAGCCAGTTCTACCAGGTCTTCTTCGAAGAGGCGGGCGAGAACCTCGACCGCATGGAAGCGCAACTCCTCGAAGTCGACCTGGAAGCGGCCGACGACGAAGAACTGAACTCGATCTTCCGTTGCGCGCACTCCGTCAAGGGTGGTGCGGCCACCTTCGGCTTCGCCGACGTGGCCGAGTTGACGCACCAGATGGAGACGCTGCTCGACAAGCTGCGTCGGCATGAACTGGCGCCCACCGCGCCGATGGTCGATGTGCTGCTGCAGGCTGGCGACGCGCTGCGTTCCCTGCTGGCGCGCCACCAGGGTTCGGGCGGTTCGGTGATCGACACCATCGACCTGCTGGTCGCCATCCGCGCGATGTGCGGAGGCGGTGCGGCACCGGTGCCAGTGGCCCGCAAGATCGCCGAATCGATGCAGCCGGCACCGGCCGCACCGATGGCAACGGCCTGCGCCGCTGCGTCCCCCGAAGCCCGTGAACTCGAACTGCGCGTGGGCCCGCTGAAAGACACGAAGCAGGCCGACGATCTGATCGCCCTGTTCAAGGAAATCACCGACCTCGGGCTGATCGAGCCGATCGACGGCGGGCAAGCCAGCGACGGCATGCGCCGCTTCAAGGTCGTGACCACCGCAACTGATTCCGACCTGATCGACCTGTTCACCTTTCACGTCGCCCGTGAACAGGTGCAATTGTTGCCAATGACTGCCGGCTACGGCTTCCACGCTGGCGCGCCCGGTGCGCCGGCCGACGAGGAAGCGGCGGCCACCGAGGTGGGTTACGGTTTCTTCGAAGGCGCCCCCGGCGCCCCTGGAGCCAATGCCGCAGAAGCCGCACCCGATGCGCACGCCAGCGCCGCCAGCGTGGCCACAGCCGCAGCACCGCGCGCCGCGCGGACCGAAAAGGCCGCCGCCGCACTCGAATCGACCACGCTGCGCGTGTCGGTCGAGAAGGTCGACCAGCTCATCAACCTGGTGGGCGAACTTGTCATCACGCAGGCCATGCTGGCCCAAAACAGCAAGCAGATCGACACCGCGCTGTACCAGCAACTGGTGGCCGGCCTGGCAGACCTGGACCGCAATACCCGCGACCTGCAGGAATCGGTGATGTCGATCCGGATGATTCCGATGTCGACCGTGTTCAGCCGCTTCCCGCGCATGCTGCGCGACCTCGCCACCAAGCTCGGCAAGAAGGTCGAATTCGTCACCAAGGGCGAAGCCACCGAACTCGACAAGGGCCTGGTCGAGAAGATCACCGACCCGCTCACGCACCTGGTGCGCAACAGCTGCGACCACGGCATCGAACTGCCCGCCGAGCGGCTCGCCAAGGGCAAGCCCGAGCACGGCACGATCACGCTCGCGGCCTCGCACCAGGGTGGCTCGATCCTGATCGAGGTGCGTGACGACGGCAAGGGCCTGTCGCGCGAAAGGCTCATCGCCAAGGCCCGCGAACGCGGCATCGACGCACCCGATTCGATGACCGACGCCGATGTCTGGTCATTGATCTTCGCGCCTGGATTTTCCACCGCCGAAGTCGTCACCGACGTGTCGGGCCGCGGCGTGGGCATGGACGTGGTGAAGAAGAACATCACCGCGCTGGGGGGCACGGTCGAGATCGACTCGGCCGAGGGCTACGGCATGAGCGTCAAGGTACGGCTGCCTCTCACGCTGGCCATCATGGACGGCATGTCGGTGGGCGTGGGCGACGAGGTCTACATCCTGCCACTGATGTCGGTGATCGAATCGTTCCAGGTCACGCCGGGGCTCGTGAAGACCATCGGCGGCAGCGGCCACGTGATCGAAGTGCGCGACGAATACATGCCGGTGCTCGACCTGGAGCAGGTGTTCCAGGTGCCGCGCTTCGATTTCGAGAACGCCGGCGGCATCATCGTCGTCGCCGAGGCCGAAGGCGGGCGCGTGGCGCTGCGCGTCGACTCCTTGCTCGGCCAGCAGCAGATCGTGGTGAAGAACCTCGAATCCAACTACCGCCGCGTCGACGACATCTCCGGCGCCACCATCATGGGCGACGGCCGGGTTGCGCTGATCCTCGATGTGGGCGGGCTGGTGCGCCGCTCGCGCCACTGACCTACCGCGCCCGAACCCTGGGCGCCACGAACCTCAATCGCCCGCAAAGGCCCGCTGCAGGCAAGTGCGGCGGGCCTTTGCCATGGTTCGGCGGCGCAGGTCGACAGAGCTCTCAACTCGCGGCGCGACACGCCGATATGCAAAAGCCAAGCTGCACGCCCCACCACGACGCCACGCCATGAACCTCGACAACATCAGAATCGGGCTGCGACTCGGCCTCGGCTTCGGTGCCGTGCTCACGCTCATGTGCGCCATCGTCTTCGTCGCCTACAGCCGCTTGCAACTGACCGGCGACGGCGTGGCCGACCTGTTCAGCCGCCAGCAAAGCGCCACGCTGGCGCTCGAATGGGCCAGCACGACACAGCAGAACGTGACGCACACCCTTGCCATTGCCAGGGCCGCCGGCATGCCGGAGGTCGAGAAGTTCTTCGGTCCGCAGATCATGCGCACCACAGCCGAAATCAGCGAACTCCAGAAGAAGCTGGTCGCCCTCATCAGCTCGGACGACGGCAAGGCGCTGCTCGCCAGCGTGGCACAGAGGCGCACCGCCTACATCGCCACGCGCGACGAACTGTTGCGCCTGCTCGGCCAGGCCGACCAGCCCGCCGCCGATGCGCTGATGAAGGCCCAATTGCTGCCGGCGGCCGAGGCCTACCTGGTCGCCGTCGGGGCGGTCAAAGACCACGAACTGGCGCAAGCCGAAGCCACCAGGGTTGCGCTGGAACGCGGCATCGGCAGCGCCGGCGCCCTGCTGCTCGCGCTGCTGTTGGCGAGCCTGGCGGTGGGCACCCTGTTGTCGCTGTTCATCACCCGCTCGGTGACCCGGCCGCTGGCCGAAGCCGTGACGGCTGCCCGCGTGATTGCCGACTGCGACTTGTCGCAGCCCGTGCATTCGGAGCGCCGCGACGAGTTGGGCGACCTGCTGCGCGCCGTGGGCCAGATGCAGGGTTCGCCGAGCCGGCTCGTGGCCCAGGTGCGCGGCTCCACGGACAGCATCGGCACCGCCAGCGCCGAAATTGCCGTGGGCACGCTCGACCTGTCAACGCGCACCGAACAGACCGCGTCGAAGAAGATCGCCACCTTCAAGCTCGGGGAAGCCGGCGCCGGCCACCGCGCCGCCGCGGGCGCCCACGCAGACACACCCGGACCGGTTGCGGCGGCGAAACCCGCAGCGTTCGCCAAGGCCCTCGCAGCACGCGCCACCCGCCCCGCCGCCGTGCGCCCGCCCGCTGCCACGCCTGCCGCAGCAACGGCCCGCGCCGCCCAAGCGCGCGGCCACCGCCGCCCGTCCCACTGCAGCCCTGGCGGCCGTGGCCGCAGGCGCGGGCGACGACTGGGAATCCTTCTGAGCGCGGCGCCCGCTGCCTCGAGCCGGCACTCAAGCACCCGCCCGCCGCACCGATAAACCACGTGAGGGCTGACCGGCCGTGTGCCGGGAACCCGCATCTGAATCGAAAGAACCCGCCATGAACATGACCGACACCCGCCACGTTGACCAGCACGAGGCCGCACGCCACGCCACGGCGCAATCGACGGCAACAGGCGGTGAGTTCCTGACCTTCCGCCTCGGCGCCGAGGAGTACGGCATCGACATCCTGAAGGTCCAGGAGATCCGCTCCTA
>CANJKD010000147.1 GCA_947474415.1 Burkholderiales bacterium
GGCGGTCGGTACGTCGCAAGCGCCGACCGACCGCCGCCGTGGACAATTCCGCACCGATGTCAGACCCGCAGGCCTCCACTTATAGAAGCTACTTCGGCGTCAGGACAACCGGGGCCACCTCTCTTGCGGCCACGGGTGGCACTGTCGCGGTGATCTATGGAGAACCAGCGGCGGCGCGGGTCCTCGGGATTGGGTCTTCGGGGCTACGCGCTGCGCACCGTTCACATCACGCTGATGTCTGGCCGTCGACCTGGGGCTCGGCATCGCCGGAGCGGCGGTCGTCATCGAACTGCTGGCGCAGGCAACGCGCCGCCGGCGGCGTCGAAGGGGTAAGTTCATCGTGTGCCTGCTCACCACGCTGCGTGTTTGTCAGGGTGGCGCTCGGCGTGGAGCGGTCTAAAGTGGCCCAATCGCAGCCAGTTGCCGGAAGCACCATGAACACCGAGATCGACCGCCGCCACCTCCTCCATTCCGCCATGACCATGGGGGCTGCGGTTGGCACCGTGTCAAGCGGCTGCGCCGCGCCGGCCGGGGCGGGCGGCATCAAGACGCCCTTCGAGGTGCCCGACACCTATGTGCCAGTGGCCGGAACCGACCTGATGTTTCCGGTCAGGCGCATCCACTGCATCGGCCGCAACTACGCCGCCCATGCGCGTGAAATGGGCAGCGACCCGAAGCGCGAGCCACCCTTCTTCTTCCAGAAACCGACCGACGCCATCCAGAACGTCACGCCAGGCACCGTCGCCGACCACCCGTATCCGACACTGACCAAGAACTACCACTACGCGGTCGAACTGGTCGCCACCTTGCACAGGGGCGGTCGTGACATTCCCGTGGTCATCGCGCTGGGCCATGTGTACGCCTACGCGCTGGGCCTGGACATGACGCGGCGCGACCTGCAGCGTTCATCGGGCGACGATAAGAAGCCGTGGGAAATCGGCAAGAGCTTCGACCATTCCGCACCCATCGGGCCTTTGCATCTGGCGAGCCGGACCGGGCCGTTCGAGAACGGCAGCATCTGGCTCAAGGTGAACGGCCAGACGAAGCAGGCGTTCGACCTGCGCAACATGATCTGGAGCGTGGCGGAGCAGTTCAGCCGGCTGTCGCAGGCGTTAGAACTGCAGCCCAGCGACTTCATCGCCTGCCACTTCGACGGCCTGCCCGACCTGTCGGTGAGATCGTCTAAAAGTCGCATCGGCGCAAAGCGGTTTTCAGGCCGGGTGCGACGTCAACGGCGCCCCGCAAGACTCGACGCGCCCCCTCTGTCGCTTGGGCGACAATGCAGCAGTCGTCCCAGCACATCCCATGACGTGCGGTTGATTTCCACTGATCGAATGGCGCGATGAGCAGCCCACTGAAGAATGCAACGCTGCGGCAGATCGCGACCTTTCATACGCTGGCCCGGCTGGGCAGCGTGTCGCGAACGGCGGAGGAGATGCACCTCTCCCAGCCCGCCATCTCGCTGCAGCTCGGCATCCTAGAAGACTCGGCCGGCACGCCACTGCTGTCGCGCAGCGCACGCGGCGTCAAGCTGACAGACGCCGGCGAACTGCTGGCGGTCTACGCCGGGCGCATCCTGACCTTGTGGCGTGAAGCTGGCGAAGCCATGGCCGCGCAACAGGGGCAGATGGCAGGCACTTTGCGGGTGGGAGCAGTCACCACGGCCGAGTACCTGGTGCCGCAGTTGCTGCTCGAGTTTGTGAAGCTCCATCCGCAGGTCAAGGTCAAGCTGCGGGTGGGCAACCGTGCCGAGATCGTCGGCTGCCTCAGCCTGCAGGAAATCGACCTCGCGATCATGGGGCGCCCGCCTGTCGAGCTGAAAACATCGGCAGCGGTGTTTGCGCGCCACCCGATGGCATTCGTCGCGGCGCCGTCACATGCGTTGATGCGGGCGCCGGCGTTGACGCTGGGCGACCTGAACGACGCCAACCTGTTGGTGCGAGAGCGTGGATCGGGCACGCGATCAACCGTCGAGCACCTGTTCCGCGAAGCGGGTGTCGACTTGGTGATCGGCTCGGAGATGTCGAGCAACGAGGCCATTAAGCAGATGTGTGCCGCCGGCTTCGGCGTGGCCTTTCTCTCGCTGCACGCCTGCATGCTGGAACTGCAGGCCGGCCTGCTGGCGCAGTTGCCGCTGGCCGGCCACCCGATCGAGCGGGACTGGTACGTGATCGGCATTAACGCGCATCCGATGCCGGCGGCGGCCGTCGCGTTCGAGGCCTTCCTCAGGTCGAACGGCCAGGCGCTGATCTACTCGCGCCGACCCCCTGTTGCGCCGCATGACGCAGCAACCGACACACCGCCAGACGCCGGACCAAAGCCGACGGCCTGAGTCCGGAGGTCGGCCTCGGCACGACTGGTGGCGCAGGCGGTGTCAGCGCGATGCGGCAGCGCTGACGGCATCAGCCTTGGCGAGCAGCGCTTCCGCCATGCGGATGCTGGCAATGTCGATCAGCCTGCCATCGAGCGAGACGGCACCCTTCCCTTCTTTCGCGGCCTGTGCCATCGCCTCGAGTATGCGGCGCGCTCGCGTGACCTCGGCGTCCGAAGGCGTGTACACCTCGTTCGCCAGCGCCACCTGCGACGGGTGGATCGCCCACTTGCCTTCATAACCCAGCACCGCGGCGCGGTTGGCGGCGGCCTTGAAGCCATCGGGGTCCGAGAAGTCGCCGAAGGGCCCGTCAATCGGCCGCAGGCCGTAGGCGCGGCAGGCCACCATCATGCGGGTCTGCGCGGCATGCCACGGGTCGGTCCAGAACGATTGGCGGTGCCCGGCTTCGTCGCGGTCGGTCAGCACCACCGAGTCCTTGTTGACGCCGCCGATCACCGTGGTGCGGGCGCGGGTCGATGCAGCGTAGTCGGCCACGCCGAAGCTCATCGCCTCCAGGCGCCGGCTGCTCTGGGCGATGGCCTCGACGTTGGCCATGCCGAGTGCGGTCTCGATCAGCACCTCGAAGCCCAGGCGCTTGGTGCGCCCCTTGGCGTTCTCGATCTGCGTGACCAGCATGTCGACCGCGTACACGTCGGCGGCCACGCCGGCCTTCGGGATCAGGATCATGTCGAGCCGCGGGCAGGCTTCGACGATGTCGACCACATCGCGATACATGTAGTGGGTGTCCAGGCCGTTGATGCGGATCATCATCGTCTTCGTGCCCCAGTCGACCTCGTTCAGGCCCTGCACGATGTTCTTGCGCGCCTGCGCCTTGTCGTCAGGCGCGACGGCGTCTTCGAGATCGAGGAAGACGATGTCGGCTGCGCTCGCGGCGGCCTTCTCGAACATTGCGGTGTTCGAGCCGGGCACGGCGAGTTCGGAGCGGTGCAGGCGCGGTGTGGCTTGTTCGATCAGCGTAAAACTCATGGCAATTCCTGGTGAAGTGAAATACGGAATGGAAGAAAGCGAACGCTGACTCGGCGTTTCAACCGGTCGCGCCCAGCCCAGCGGCAGCGCAGTTGATCGACAGCAGCAGCGCGGTGCGCACCTCGTCGTCGCCGCCGTGGCGCAGCCGGTCGAGCAACTGCACTTGCTCGCGGCTCACCTGGTTCATCGTGTGCAGCCGCCGGGCAAGGCGCCTGCGGTGCTGCGGAAAGCGCTCGGCCAGCTCGCCGGCGTCGGCCACCTCTAGCACCATCGCGCAGGTGCGGTGGTATTCGGCCTCGATTGCAGCGTAGATCGGCTCGCGCACCGCGCCGTCGGCGATCAGGCCGGCGAAGCTGCGGGCAATGTCGAGGTCGACCGTCAGCAGCGTTTTCTCGACTTCGTCGAGCACGGTACGGAACAACCGGCATTCGTGGAACATGCGCTGCAGCAAGGCCAGGCCGCGCTCCTTGCGCACCTCGACGAAAGCAGTCAGCCCGCTGCCGAGGCCGAACCAGCCGGGCAGCATGTGGCGGTTCTGCGTCCACGCGAACACCCACGGAATGGCGCGCAAGTCGGACAGCGTCGCGGCCTGGGTGCGGCGCGCCGGGCGCGAGCCCATGTTCAGCAGCGAGAGCTCGTCGAGCGGGCTGGAGCCTTGCAGGTAGGTCAGCATGTGGGGCGACTCCATCAGCTGGCGATAGGCCGCCCACGACACGCCGGAGATCGCCTCCATCGCCTCGTCAAACTCGTGCTTCGGCACGAGTGCGTCTTCGCGTTCCGACAGCAGCACGTGCTGCAACACCGATGACGCGAGCAGTTCGACCTGGTAGTGCGCCGTACCGCGATTCGCGTATTTGGACGACGCCACTTCGCCCTGTTCGGTGACGCGAAAGCCGCCGCAGATCGAGCCCGCCGGCAAGGCAGCGATGGCGCGACCGGTGGGCGCGCCGCCGCGGCTCACCGAGCCGCCACGGCCGTGGAAGAAGGCGATGCGGATGCCGTGATCGCCTGACCGAGGCCCGACGCCGGACCACCGCGTCAGCGCCGCCTGCGCCTTGGTCAACTCCCAGTTGGCGGTGAAATAGCCGCCGTCCTTGTTGGAGTCGGAGTAGCCGATCATCACTTCCTGCACGTTGCCGTGCAGCTGCACCGAGCGGCGCACCAGCGGCACGGCGAGCAGTTCCTTCATCAGCGCCGGCGCACGCCGCAGATCGGGAATGGTTTCGAGCAGCGGCACGACCGGCAGCGTGCAGCGCTCGGTGCCCTGCGCGTCGTGGAACAGGCCGCTGTGCTTCGCGATCAGGTAGACGCCCAGCACATCGGCGGCGCTGTGCGTCATGCTCAGGATCAGCGCGCCCACGGCCTCGCGGTCGCCGTGGCGGCGCATCTCGGCCACCGTCCGGAAGGTGGCGAAGGTTTCGCGGGCCTCGGTGCCCAGCACAGCGAGCGAGGCGCTCGGGCCGCTTGCACCGCTCGAGTCGAGCGCGCGCCAGCAGGTGCCAGGGCGCAGCGGCGCAGCGAGCTCGGTCAGCAGCCAGTCTTTCCACGCCGCGCTGTCAGGCGCGGGCAGTTCGGCGCCCGGTCGGTCGAGGCGGTAGACCTCGGCCAGCGCGGCATTCGTGCGATGCGTGTTCTCGCGCACGTCGAGGCGCACGGTGGCGAAACGGAAGCACCGCACCTCGCGCCACAGCGGCGCGATGAAGGAGCGCGCAAGCGGCTGGGCGCCGGCCTCGCAAAGCGCGCGGTGCATGCGCTCGATGTCGTCGATCAGCTGATCGGCCGAGACGTAGCCCGCCGCGGGTGGTGGCTCCTGGCGTTCGGCGCTGTCGATGTTGGCGTCCAGCCGAAGTCGCATGCTGCCGATAAACTGCCGGAACAACTCGCCGCGGTTGCGCGCCGCCAGGGCCTCGCCCTGACCGCTGGCCGCGAGGGCCTCGGCGACCGCGCTGAGAAAGTCGTCGGGCAAGGCCAGCTCGCGCTCGCTCACGCTCAGGTGGCGCGCCAGCTCTGCCAGCCGCGTGCGGTAGCGCCGCAGGCTCGCAAGCCGCAGCCGCCAGAGCGTATTGCGCGTGACGCTGCTCGTCACGTACGGATTGCCGTCGCGGTCACCGCCTATCCACGAGCCGAAACCGAACACCGCCGGCAACTCCAACGCCTCGCCGGGAAATTGCGCGGCGAAAGCCGACTCGATGCGGCCGTAGAGCTGCGGCACGACGTCGAACAGGTTCTCATTGAAGAAGTACAAGCCCCAGTCGACCTCCTGATCGACGGTGGGCTTGTCGAGCTTCAGCTCGCCGGTCAGCCAGAGCAGCTCGATCTCGTCGCTGACGGCGCGCTGCAGGTCCTCTCGCTCGCGTTCTGTCCAGCGCGGAGATTCGAGGTCAAACAGGCGCAGGTAGACCCGGCGGTGCCGCTCCAGCACCGTGACCCGCTTGGCCTCGGTCGGGTGCGCCGTGATCACCGGGCGAACGCGCAGACTGCACAGCGCATCGCGCACCTGATCCGCGCCGAAGCCGGCGTGGACTGCGGCGCGGAAGACGTGCGCGAAGGTGCCGCGCACCTGGTCATGGCCACGCAGGCGTTCGACCTCGCGGCGCCGCCGCATGTCGCGGTTCTGTTCGGCGATGGAGAGCAACTGGAACCAGATGGCCTGCGCCTGCAGAGTGCGCGCCAGCAGCCGCGTCGTCATCGGCTCGCCGGCCGGCTCGCCTTGCAGCAGCCGAGCGACCGCCGGATCGTGGCGGGCGAGCACCGCGAGCAATGCGCTGCGCAACAGTTCCGAGCGGGTCAGCGCGTCGGCAGACTCGACGGATGCCGCCGACTCGCTGGCGTCAGTGAGGTCGGCGAGCGTCACGGTGTTTTTGCTGAAGGCGGGCTCGAGCAGGGCGGGCACCAAGGTCACCGCACGTGCGCCAGCGCCATGCCTACGGTCGATCCCAACTCGGCCGCGCTTGGCGCCACCAGCAAGCCGTTGGCGCGCATGATTTCCGCCTTCTCGCCGGCGGTGTCTCCTACCGCCGAGATGATGGCGCCGGCATGGCCCATGCGGCGTCCCTTCGGCGCGGTGAGGCCGGCCACGTAGCCGACC
>CANJKD010000148.1 GCA_947474415.1 Burkholderiales bacterium
CATCGGGCAAGCGGCCAGACAGTCCAGTTGCTCGGTGCTCAGCTGTTCGCGCGTCCACTCGACGACCTGGCGAGCATCGGGAACCATCGTCGGCCGGGGGCCCATCACGACCGCTTCATCGTGGTTGCCGCGCACAGCGATGGCGCCGCGTGCGACGTGCTCGCGCACCAGGTCGACAACCCATGCGGGGTCGGCGCCGTAGCCGACATAGTCGCCGAGAAAGGCGCAGCGCTGCGCGCCCTGGGCGTCGGCATGCGCCATGACCGCGCTGACCGCTTCGCGGTTCGCGTGCAGGTCGGTGACGAGGGCGAGTTTCATGGCGCACTGGCAATGATGCAGGAACCCTATCTTGCGCCTAGCCGATCCGCCCGAGCACCAGGTATTCCATCAGCGCCTTCTGCACATGCATGCGGTTCTCGGCTTCGTCCCAAACCACCGATTGCGGGCCGTCGATCACGGCCGCTTCCACCTCTTCACCCCGGTGCGCGGGCAGGCAGTGCATGAACAGCGCATCGGGCTGCGCGGCGGCCATCATCGCGGCGTCGACACACCAGTTCTTGAAGGCGAGCCGGCGTGCTTCGTTCTCGGCTTCAAAGCCCATGCTGGTCCAGACATCGGTGGTCACGAGGTGCGCGCCGCAGCAGGCGTCGAGCGGGTTGGCGAACACCTTCACGCAGTCCCGGTTCGTGACGCCGGCCACCTTGGCATCGATCTCGTAGCCGCCCGGCGTGCTGACGTGCAATATGAAGCCGAGGATGTCGGCCGCCTGCAGCCAGGTGTTGGCCATGTTGTTGCCGTCGCCGACCCAGGCCACCACCTTGCCCTTGATGCCGCCGCGGTGCTCGATGAAGGTGAACACATCGGCCAAAATCTGGCACGGGTGGTACTCGTTCGTCAGGCCGTTGATGACGGGCACGCGCGAGTTCGCCGCGAAGGCTTCGAGCTTGGTCTGCTCGAAGGTACGGATCATCACGATGTCGACCATGCGGCTGATGACGCGTGCGCTGTCTTCGATCGGCTCGGCGCGGCCGAGCTGGCTGTCACCCGTGGTCAGGTTCACGACCGAGCCGCCGAGCTGGTACATGCCGGCCTCGAAGCTCACGCGGGTTCGGGTACTGGCCTTCTCGAAGATCATCGCCAGCGTGCGGTCGACCAGCGGCGTGTACTTCTCGTAGTTCTTGAAGCGCTTCTTGACGGTGGCGGCGCGCTCGAACAGGTAGGCGTATTCCTCGGCGCGGAAATCCTTGAACTGCAGGTAGTGCTTGATGAGGCTCATGCCGGGCTTCATGGTGTTTCGCTGAGGAAGGTCTTGATCAACGGGCACAGGATGGCGACTATCTGCGCCGCTTCGTCGAGGCTCAGGATCAGCGGCGGCACGAGGCGGATCACGCGGTCGGCGGTCACGCTCAGCATCAGGCCGGCGTTCGCGGCCAGGCCCAGGATCTCGCCGCAGGGCCGATCAAGTTCAATGCCGAGCATCAAGCCTTGGCCGCGGATCTGCGCCACGCCAGCCACACCGCCAAGCTCGCGCTCCAGCCCGGTCTTCAGCGCTGCACCGACGGTGGCCGCGTTCGCGAGCAGCCCGTCTTCTTCCATGATGCGGATGGTCTCGACACCCGCGCGCATCGCCAGCGGGTTGCCGCCGAAGGTGGTGCCGTGGTTGCCGGGGCCGAGCACGTCAGCCGCCTTCGGGCCACACACCACGGCACCCACCGGAACGCCCGAGCCCAGCCCCTTGGCGAGCGGCATCACGTCCGGCAGGATTCCGGCCCATTGGTGGGCGAACCACTTGCCGGTGCGGCCCATTCCGCACTGCACTTCGTCGAGCATCAGCAGCCAGCCGTGCGCATCGCAAATGCGGCGCACGGCTTGCAGGTACTCGACGGTCGCCGGCCGGATGCCGCCTTCGCCCTGGATCACCTCGAGGAAGATCGCGACGACGTTCTTGTTCGTGCGAGCGACGTTCTCGATCGCCGCCACATCGTTCAGCGGCACGCGCACGAAACCTTCGACGAGCGGGCCGAAGCCGGCCTGCACCTTCGGGTTGCCGGTGGCCGACAGCGTGGCGATCGAACGGCCATGGAAGGCCATCTCGTAGACCACGATTTCGGGGCGCTCCATGCCTTTGTCGTGGCCGTACTTGCGTGCGATCTTCAGCGCCGCCTCGTTGGCTTCGAGGCCGGTGCTGCAGAAGAACACATTCGTCAGGCCCGACAATTCGCAGAGCTTGGCGGCGAGTTGTTCCTGCATCGACACGAGGTAGTAGTTCGAGCTGTGGATGATCTTGCCGATCTGGTCCTGCAGGGCCGGCACCAGCCTGGGGTGGGCGTGGCCCAGCGTGTTGACGGCGATGCCGCCCAGGCCGTCCAGGTACTTCTTGCCCTCGGTGTCCCAGAGCCAACAGCCTCGGCCATGGGACAGCGCCAGCGGCAGCCGGCCGTAGGTCTTCATCACATGGGGTTCAGGCGAGGCGGGCAACTTGTCCGGGGCATTCATGGGTTCACTCCGTGGAAAAGAAGGAGCGGGAGTGCCAGCTACGCCACATCCCGCCCGGAGAGGAATTCTAAAGCGCGGGCCGGACGTGACGATGAATCCGGGATGCAACACCAGATCATCCGCACGCATCGTGCTGCACCGCAGCAAATACACGGCACAATTGCGCGTGCCATTCGAAATCCGCTTTGGGTTGAATCTCCCGGCTGGCTGGTCATTGCAAACCGTAGCAAACCGATGACAAGCCCCAAGCCTCGCCAATATTTCATCCAGGGCATCACCCTGGAAGGCAAGACCTTCCGCACCAGCGACTGGGCGGAACGCCTCGCGGGTGCGATGTCGTGCTTCCGGCCTGACGGGGTTCAGGGCGGCATCGGCGCGCTCATCGGTTACTCACCCTACTGTGTTCCACGCGTGATCAACGGCGTGAAGTGCGTGATCGTCGATGAGGCGTTGAGAGTCATCGAGCCGATGGCCTGGGATTTAGTGATGCACTTCGCCCGCGACAACAGCCTCCAGTTGGCCGAGGCCTGCCTGATCCCCGAAGTGAGGAAGCCTCAATGACGAGTGAGCCCATGAAAAAGGCCCGCATCGCGGGCCTTTTGTCTAACCCACCCTGAACGATCAGGCCGCAGTTGCAGCGCTGAGCGCCTTGACCTTGGCCGACAGGCGGCTCTTGTGGCGGGCGGCCTTGTTCTTGTGGAACAAGCCTTTGTCAGCCACCGAGTCGATCACCGCCTGAGCGGTTTTGAACAGGTCGGTTGCCTTGGTCTTGTCGCCAGCGATCACGGCCTTCTGGACGTTCTTGATGACGGTGCGGAACTTGGAACGCAACGCGGTGTTCGCGGCATTCAGTTTCACGTCCTGTCGAACCCGCTTCAGACCTGAAGCGATGCGGACGGTTTTCTTCTTGGCTTTGGAAGAGGTGGCCATGTTGTAGCGTCTATCCTGGGTGGGGCAAAGACGGCGAGTATAGCATTCCGGTGCGCCACCCCGCAAACCCGCTGCGGCTGCGGCTGAGGGCGCTCCCTATAATCGGGACGCCTCGTCTTTCCGGTTGCCACGCCAGCACCGCACGTCCGTCCATGAACCTGCTGCGGGCCGCCTCCACCATCTCCCTGCTGACGCTGGTCTCGCGCATTTCCGGGCTCGCCCGCGACGTGATCGTGGCGCAGATGTTCGGCGCCGGTGCGGCCATGGACGCCTTCAACGTCGCGTTCCGGATTCCCAATTTTCTGCGCCGCCTGTTCGGCGAGGGGGCCTTCTCGCAAGCCTTTGTACCGATCCTGGCCGAAACGCGCACGCGCGACGGCGACGAAGCCACCGGCCGCCTGATTGACGCTGTCGCCACGATCCTGTTCTGGGCCTTGATGGTGACGTGCGCGGTCGGCGTGATCGCCTCGCCGGTGATCGTGTGGCTGATGGCCTCGGGGCTGCAGCGCTTCGACCAGGCGGTCTTGATGACGCAGGTGATGTTCCCGTACATCGGGCTCATCTCGCTCGTGTCGCTGTCGGCAGGCATCCTGAACACCTGGAAGCGCTTCGTGGTGCCGGCCGCTACACCGGTGCTGCTGAACCTGGCCGCCATCGCCGCGGCGTGGTGGCTGGGGCCGCAGTTCATGCGTTGGGGCATCGAGCCGATCTATGCCCAGGCGGTCGGCGTGATGCTCGGTGGCGTGCTGCAACTGGCGATCCAGATTCCGGCGCTGCGGCGCATCGGCGCCTTGCCATCCATCGGGCTGTTGCCGGACACCGTGCGGGCGGCGTGGTCGCACCCGGGTGTCGGGCGGGTGATGCGGCAGATGGCGCCTGCGCTGGTCGGCGTTTCCGTCGCGCAGATCTCGGTCGTCATCAACACCCAGATCGCGTCGCATCAGGGCGTGGGTGCGGTGTCGTGGCTCGACTGGGCCAGCCGGCTGATGGAGTTCCCGACCGGGCTGCTCGGGGTGGCGCTGGGTGTGGTGCTGATTCCCCAACTGTCGGCGGCGAACGCCCGCAAGGACGCCGCCGCGTACTCGGGGCTTCTCGACTGGGGCTTGCGCCTGGTGTTGCTGCTGGCGCTGCCGTGCGCGGTGGCGCTGCTGGTGTTTCCAAAGGCGCTGGTGGCGGTGCTGTTCCACCGTGGCGCCTTCGACGCAGTGGCGGTGGCGAAGACCGCATCGGCGCTGATGGGCTACGGCGTCGGGTTGATGGGGCTGGTCGGCGTGAAGATCCTGGCGCCGGGCTTCTATGCGCGGCAAGACATCCGTACGCCCGTGAAAATCGCCATCGCGGTGCTGGTGCTGACGCAGCTGATGAACGCGGTCTTCGTGCCCTTCCTGGGCCACGTCGGGCTGGCCTTGTCGATCAGCCTGGGGGCGATGATCAACGCGCTGTGGTTGTTCATCGGCTTGAGGCGGGCCGGCGCCTATACGCCCGAGGCTGGCTGGCGTGGCTTCACGGCGCGCGTGTTCGGCGCCACGGCGCTGCTGGGTGGCCTGCTGTTCTGGGCCGAACGGGCCATTGACTGGGTCGGCCTGGTCGACCACCAGGCGCAGCGCATCGGCTGGCTCGTGCTGTGCCTGGTCGGTGCGGCACTGCTGTACTTCGGCACGCTGCTCGCCAGTGGCCTGAAGTTGCAGCAGTTCATGCGCCGCGGCTAAACTTTCGGCATGGTGGGCCCCCTGCAATTCGCGACGCCGACGGCGCTGGAGTACTTCGGCACGCTGGTCGCCGACGACGTGAGCCTGCCGCTTGTGGAAGCCGCGATCTCGATCGCGCAAGACGACTTCCCGCAGCTCGACACGCTGGCGGTCGCGGCCGAAATCGACGCGCTGGCCGTGCGGCTCAAACAGCGCTTTCCGGACGATGCGGTGCCGCTGCAGCGCCTGCGCCGGTTGAACCGGTTCTTCTTCCAGGAACTGGGGTTTGCCGGCAACGTGAACCACTACTACGACCCGAACAACAGCTACCTGCACCAGGTGCTGAGTTCGCGCCGAGGCATCCCGATCACCCTGGCGGTGCTGTACATCGAACTCGCGACGCAGATCGGCCTGACGGCCCGCGGCGTGTCATTCCCAGGCCACTTTCTCGTCAAGTTGCGCATGCACACCGGCCAGCAAATGGGCGAGGTCATGATCGACCCGTTCACGGGCCAGTCGCTGTCGCTCGAAGAACTCGACGAACTGCTTGCGCCCTACAGGCGCAACCGGGGGCTGCTCGGCGAGTTCGATGCGCCGCTGGGCCTGTTCCTGCAGTCCGCCAGCCCACGCGACGTGCTGGCGCGCATGCTGCACAACCTGAAGGAAATCCACCGCAGCAGCGGGGACTCGATGCGGCTGCTGCGGGTGCTGAGCCGCCTCGTGGTGCTGCTGCCGCAGGCCTGGGACGTGCGGCGCGACCGGGGCCTGCTGCGGGCCGACCTTGGCCTGGCCGCTGCGGCGTCATGTGACCTCAGCGCCTACCTCGCGAACGCGGCCGATGCGCCCGACCATGCGGCCGTCGCCGCGCGGCTCGCGGCGCTCGATGGGGCCGACAGCGCCGATCCGGGCCAGCCCGCGTCGCAGTCATGAGCACCCCCGGCAAGTGTTTGCGACATTCCCGCCACCAGGGGTCACGCAAACTGGCAACGTCGCATTGGCCGGAGACAAGGGGGCCATGAAGCAGATCCCGTTGGCCATCGGCGTCGCCACCCGGCGCAGCTTCGAGAATTTCCTGCCTGGCGCCAACGAGCCGGCGATCTCGCATCTTCGTGCCCTGAGCGCGCAGAGTACGCAAACCGCGCATTGGGCGCCGGTCTACCTGTGGGGCGGCAGCGGCAGCGGCAAGACGCATCTGCTGCAGGCACTCGTGAACCACGGCGAGCAGCAAGGCGCGCGCGCCGGTTGGTTCAACGCCCATGACCCCGCACCCTGGCCCCTCGACGAGGCCTGGGCGCTGATCGTGATCGACGGCTGCGATGCG
>CANJKD010000149.1 GCA_947474415.1 Burkholderiales bacterium
GCGCTCGAAGGCCACGACATCGGGTTGATTTCCGAGGCCGGGCTGCCGGCCGTCGCCGACCCTGGCGCCGCACTGGTGCAGGCGGCCCACGCGTCGGGCGTCGAAGTGGTTGCGCTGCCCGGCCCGAGTTCGCTGTTGCTCGCACTGGCGGCGAGCGGCCTGAACGGCCAGAGCTTCGCGTTCGTGGGCTACCTGCCCGTCGAAGCCCAGGAACGGGGCACACGCATCCGCGAACTGGAAGCCCTTTCGCGCAAGCTCGGCCAGACCCAGTTGATGATCGAAACCCCATATCGCAACGCCGCCCTGCTCGGCGCTTTGCTCGCGCACCTGAGCCCCGCAACGCGGCTGTCGGTGAGCAGCGGGCTGACGTTGGCGGGTGGCTTCACACGCACCGACACCGTTGCCGTCTGGCGCGCCCGGCCGCGCGAACTGGCGGCTGATGTGCCGGCCGTCTTCGCGCTGCTGGGCACCTGACGACCGCCCCAACGGCAGGCGTGCGAACACGCACGCTTGGGCATCGCCGGCAGCCACCCCAGACGACCGCGGCCAAAACCGCACCACTAGAATCTTCGCGCTATGGCGCCGCACGGGCAGACACTCGCCAATCCCGCAAGATCCACCTTCATCGAACTGACGCCATGACTGACTTCAATTCACCCACGGTCGCCGTCATCGGCCTGGGCTACGTGGGCTTGCCGCTGGCAGTCGAGTTCGGCAAGAAGTACCGCACGCTTGGCCTCGATCTCTCGACCGAGAAGATCGCGGCCTACCAGCGCTTCGTCGACCCAACCGGCGAAGTGAGCGGCGATGAAATGCGCGCCGCCACCCACCTCACCTGCTCGTCCGAGCCCGCCATCCTGGCCGAGGCCGACTTCATCGTCGTGGCCGTGCCCACGCCAGTCGACGACGCGCACCGGCCCGACTTCACGCCGCTGATCAAGAGTTCGGAGAACGTGGGCCGCCACCTCAAGCGCGGCGCCATCGTGGTGTACGAATCCACCGTCTACCCCGGCGCCACCGAAGAGGTTTGCATTCCCATCATCGAGCGCCTGTCGGGCCTGAAGTGGAAGCGGGATTTCTTCGTTGGCTACAGCCCCGAACGCATCAATCCCGGCGACAAGCTGCGCACCCTGACGAAGATCCGCAAGGTTGTTTCGGGTGACACGCCCGAGACGCTGGCCACGGTGGAACGCATGTACGGCTCGATCATCGGCGCGGGCACTTATTCGGCCAGCAGCATCAAGGTGGCCGAGGCCGCGAAGGTGATCGAGAACACCCAGCGCGACCTGAACATCGCACTGATGAACGAGCTGGCACTCATCTTCCACCGCATCGGCATCGACACCCTCGAAGTGCTGGAGGCCGCCGGCAGCAAGTGGAACTTCCTGCCGTTCCGCCCCGGCCTGGTTGGCGGCCATTGCATCGGCGTCGACCCCTACTACCTGACCTACAAGGCCGAGATGCTCGGCCACCACCCGCAGGTGATACTGGCGGGCCGGCGCATCAACGACGGCATGGGCAAGTACATCGCTGAACAGACCGTCAAGCAGCTGATCGAAGCCGACTTGCCGGTCAAGGGCGCGAACGTGGTCGTGCTGGGCCTGACCTTCAAGGAAGACTGCCCCGACCTGCGCAACAGCAAGGTGATCGACGTCATCCGCGAACTCGAAACCTACGGCGTGCAGGTGCACGCGCACGATCCGGTGGCGCCTGCAGCCGACGCCGAACACGAGTACCAGGTCACACTCAAAGGCTGGGCGCAATTGCCGAAGGCGCACGCCATCGTCGCGGCGGTCTCGCACAAGCAATACAAGGAATTGACACCCGCCGCGATCGCCGCCATGACGGTGCCTGGCGGCGTGTTCGTCGACGTCAAATCGATCTTCGACCCGCTTGCACTGGCCGCCGCCGGGCTGCGCGTCTGGCGCCTTTGAGGCCGCCTCGATGACCGGCCACCTCATGCCCAGCGCACTCGACTCCACCCTGGCCGCACTTCGCGTGGAACCGAAGCGGTGGCTGGTGACCGGCGTCGCCGGATTCATCGGCAGCAACCTGCTGGAAACCTTGCTTCGCCATGACCAACAGGTCGTGGGCCTCGACAACTTCGCCACCGGCCACCGCCACAACCTGCAACTCGTCGAGAAACTCGTCACGCCGGCCCAGTGGGCACGCTTCGCACTCATCGAAGGTGACATCCGCGACTTGTCTCAGTGCCAGGCCGCCTGCGCCGGCGTCGACTACGTGCTACACCAAGCCGCGCTGGGCTCGGTGCCGCGCTCCATCAACGACCCGGTGACCACCAACGCGGTCAACGTCGACGGCTTCCTGAACATGCTCGTGGCCGCGCGCGATGCCGGCGTGAAGCGCTTCGTCTACGCCGCCAGCAGTTCCACCTATGGCGACCACCCCGGCCTGCCGAAGGTCGAAGATCTCATCGGCAAACCGCTCTCGCCGTACGCGGTGACCAAATACGTCAACGAGCTGTATGCCGAGGTGTTCGCGCGCAGCTACGGCGTGGCGGCCATCGGCCTGCGCTACTTCAATGTGTTCGGCCCGCGCCAAGACCCCGAAGGCGCGTACGCAGCGGTCATTCCGAAGTGGGCCGCGGCCATCCTGAAGGGCGAGATCGTCTACATCAACGGTGACGGCGACACCAGCCGGGACTTCTGTTTCGTCGCGAACGCGGTACAGGCCAACCTGCTCGCCGCCACCGCACCGGCCGAGGCCGCGAACCAGGTCTACAACGTGGCCGTGGGCGACCAGACCACGCTCAATGAACTCTATGCGCTGCTCGCGGCCCGACTGGCGGTGCATCAGCCCGCGCTGGCACCACCTCCACCGCCGGTGAACCGAGAATTCCGCGCTGGCGATGTGCGCCATTCACTGGCCGACATCTCGAAGGCCCGCAGGCTGCTCGGCTATGCGCCCACGCACCGCATCGGCGATGGACTGGACGCGGCGGCGCGCTGGTACGTGAACGGCGCTTGAGGCGCGGTTGGTGTTGAACTCTCGTGACGCGTCGTCAGCCGACGCGTCCGCAAGACTTCAGGACGTGACCGCCTCGGGTTCGTGTTCCGGCTCGCGCTCGGGCAACTTCGCGCCGAACAGCGCCGCAACACGCTTCTTCGGCTTGATGTTCGGCGACATGCCACGCGGCGACGCCGGCGCCTTCGATTCCCAGGCCGGCTCGGCGGTGGTGGCGCTAGGCTCGTAGGGCTTGTCGAAGAACGGGTCGCTGGAGGCGCGCGGCGCGGCGTACGAAACACTGCGCGGTGCGGCCACGGGTGCAATCGCAACCGAGCGCGGCGCCGCGCTTTCGTCACGCTCGCTGTCCCGATCATGGCGGGCGCGGTCGCGGTATTCGCGTGGTGGCGGGCCTTCGTCGAACTCCAGCGCCTCGATCTCGATCTTCTTCTTGATCAGGTGCTCGATGTCGGCCACCAGCCGCGCATCAGAAGGCGACACGAGCGTGACCGCCAGGCCCGACGCGCCAGCCCGGCCGGTGCGGCCAATGCGGTGCACATAGTCTTCGGCGTTGAACGGCACATCGAAGTTGAAGACCGCCGGCAGGTCGACGATGTCGAGGCCGCGCGCGGCCACGTCGGTGGCCACCATCACATCGACATCACCGCGCTTGAAGGCTTCCAGCGACTTCAGCCGCTCGTCTTGCGACTTGTCGCCGTGCAGCGCCGTGGTGCGCAGGCCGTCACGCTCGAACGATTTCGCCAGGCGCGCGCAGCCCAGCTTGGAGTTCACGAACACCAGCGCCTGGGTGAGCGTGCGTTCCTTGATCAACTTGAGCACTGCGCGCCGCTTGTCGTCGTTCGAGACGCTGAAGAAGCGTTGCTCGACATTCGTGGCCGTGGCATTCGGCCGCGCCACTTCAACGAGCAGCGGGTCCTGCAAATAACTCTCGGCCAGGCGCTTGATCTCGGTCGAGAACGTGGCTGAAAAAAGCAGCGTCTGGCGCGTTTTCGGCAGGTAGCTCAGGATGCGTTGCAGGTCGGGCAAGAAGCCGATGTCGAGCATGCGGTCGGCCTCGTCGAGCACCACGTACTCGACCTGATTCAACACGCAGTTCTTCGCCTCGATGTGGTCGAGCAAGCGGCCAGGCGTGGCCACCAGCACCTCAACACCGCCCTTCAGTTCGAGCGTCTGCGGCTTCATGTCGATGCCGCCGTAGACCACGGCCACGCGCAGCTTGGTTTGCGCTGCATAGCCCTTGATGTTGGCTGCCACCTGGTCGGCCAGTTCGCGCGTTGGCGCAATCACGAGTGCGCGCACCGGATGGCGGGCCGGCGACATGCTGGCGTTCTCGTGGCGCAGCATCTTGTGCAGCAGCGGCAACGAGAATGCGGCTGTCTTGCCGGTGCCGGTTTGGGCCGCCCCCATCACGTCGCGGCCTGCCAGAATGATCGGGATCGCCTTCGCCTGGATCGGCGTCATCATCGTGTAGCCCTGCGCCGCCACAGCGCGCTGCAGGCTTTCGGCCAGGCCGACGCTGGCGAATGCCATCGACACCGGAGGCTCGATGGGCTCTTGCCCTTCGTCCCGCGCTTGGTCTTGCATTTTGTCTAGCGTTTCGATTTCCGCGCTGCCTTGCGGCGCCGCTGCGGTGGCTTCTATCATGTTTTCGGTCATCCTTCGATTATCGTCTTTCCGGGAGTAGGCTGCGTCACCACACGTCACGCTGTGACTCAGTCGACGTTTTCAGCGCGCCTGAACGCATCAAATTGAAAACCGTGACACCATGCGAATCACCCTTGATTGCCCCGACGCAGTTTTGCGTGAACTGGAAGAGGTGGCGCCGGAAATCTGAACACTGCGATAAGTGGAAACTCTGCGACAACAACCCGGGCCTGAGCCCGAGAAGGCAGGAAGACCATGAGCAAGAGACCGCGCAGGAACCACTCACCGCTGTTCAAGGCCAGGGTGGCGGTGGACGCCATCAAGGGCGAGAAGACCCCGGACGGGTTCTACTCCGCGACGCTGCCGGCAATTCAACAGGCAGCTTGAGCGGTGACCACGAGTTGCCCACCGCGGCGGTCGGTACGTCGCAAGCGCCGACCGACCGCCGCCGTGCACAATTCTGCACCGATGTCAGACCCGCAGGCCTCCACTTATCGAAGCTACCTCGGGGTTCGGACAACCGGGGCGACCTCTGAAACATGGGCGAATCGGCGTGAGTCGGTGGTGGCGGGAACGATTGCAACACCAGTCTCCGTATCTTGACCATTGTTCGTTTGTAGACGAAAATGTCAGGCTGCGAGATTGTTGAACACTACTTGAGTCCCGGTGAGCACAGGGACTTTTGCATCGACCGGCTGAAGCGGCTGCGTGACGGTCAGGCCAAGGCGGCGGTGGTTGCGCGCGTTATTCGTATCGTTCAAGGCAACTTTGGCGACCACAAGTTCTGCGGCTAGAGCGTGTGGGCGCTGCGCATCGACGCTGGGCCGGGCTACCGGGTTTACTACGCCTTGTCGGGCCGGCGCGTGGTGTTGCTGCTGTGTGGCGGCAACAAAAGCTCGCAGGACGCGGACATGGCTCGGGCGGTGGATTTCTGGCGGGCTGGCAACGGAGAACGGATGATGAGGAGCAGACCCCATGACAACGCGATGGCCGAGTTCTACCGAAACGACCCCAGGTTCGCTCTGGAAGTGGTCAACGGCATCCTGGAAGACGGCGACCAGGCCGAACTATTGATCGTATTGCGCCAGATGGCCCAGGCCTTCGGCGGGGTGCAAGCTGTGGCCGAACAGGCACATCTGAACCCGACCCAGCTCTATCGCACGCTCTCGCCGAAGGGCAATCCGGCGCTCAACAGCTTGCTGGCGATCCTCAAGGCGATGGGGCTGCGGCTGGCGGTGCAGCCCTTGGCTACACCCTCGGCAGTGAACTTCAACGGCAACCCACTGATCCTGCAAGGCAGGATGCGCGACGTACAGAACAAAGAAAGTTGATGCTGTAAATGACCACCCCTCCCAAAGTCGCCCTAATCACCGGCGTGACTGGCCAAGACGGCGCCTACCTGTCCGAACTGCTGCTCGACAAAGGCTACGAGGTTCACGGCGTCAAGCGCCGCTCGTCGCTCTTTAATACTCAGCGCGTCGACCACCTTTATCAAGACCCGCATGTCGACCACCAGCGCTTCAAGATGCACTATGGTGACCTGACAGACTCGACCAACCTGATCCGCATCATCCAGAAGATCCAACCTGACGAGATCTACAACCTGGCGGCCATGAGCCATGTGGCAGTGTCTTTCGAGACGCCCGAATACACAGCGAACGCCGACGGCATCGGCACGCTGCGGATCCTCGAAGCCATTCGCATCCTCGGCCTTGAGAAGAAGACGCGCTTCTACCAGGCCAGCACGAGCGAGTTGTACGGCCTGGTGCAGGAAACGC
>CANJKD010000150.1 GCA_947474415.1 Burkholderiales bacterium
AGATCAAGTGGGAAATGGAAGACCTGTCGTTCCGTTTCCTGGAGCCCGAGCCTTACCGCAGCGTGGCCCGCCTGCTCGACGAAAGACGCGTCGAACGTGAAGAGCGCATCGAGATGTTTCGCCAGCACCTCGCGGATGATCTGGCCGGGCATGGCCTTCGCGCCGAGGTGCAGGCCCGACCCAAACACCTCTACAGCATCTGGAAAAAGATGCAGGGCAAGGCGCTCGACTTTGCCCAGGTGCTCGACCTGCGCGCGGTGCGCGTCATCGTGCCGGATGTGTCCAGTTGCTATGCCGTGCTCGGCCGCGTGCACGAGCTGTTCCGCGCGGTGACGGGCGAGTTCGACGACTACATCGAACGCCCCAAACCGAACGGCTACCAGTCCCTGCACACCGTGGTGCTCGACCCGCAAGACCGGCCGGTCGAAGTGCAGATCCGGACCCGGGCCATGCACGAGCATGCCGAGCACGGCGTAGCCGCTCACTGGGCCTACAAGGACGCAGGCACCAAGGGCTATGCCGGCGTGGCGGCCGATGCCGACCAGAGCGTGCGCATCGCTGAAGCGCGCAAGACCGTGCTGCGCCAGCTGCTTGCCTGGGAGCGTGACTTTTCCGGCCCGGTTGCGGGCGCGGCTGCAGCGACTGCGAAGTCCGACCCGGCCGATGCAGCCGAAGACCGCATTTACGTCTTCACGCCGGCGGCCACCGTCGTCGAGCTGACGGCGGGCGCCACGCCGATCGACTTCGCGTACTGCGTGCACACCGACCTCGGCCACCGCTGCCGAGGCGCGAAGGTCGACGGTGCGATGGTGCCGCTGAACACCGTGCTGCAAAGCGGCCAGACGGTCGAGATCACCGCCACCAAGGAAGGCGGGCCGTCGCTCGACTGGCTCAATGCCGAACTCGGCTACCTGAAGGGCCAGCGCGCCCGCCTGAAGGTCCGGGCCTGGTTCAACGCGCTCGCGCACCGCCAGACCGTGGCGCGCGGCCGCGAGGCGGTCGAGAAGCTGCTGCAGCGCGAAGGCAAGACAGCCGTCAAGCTCGACGACCTGGCCTCGCGGCTCGGCTTTCGCAACGCCGATGCCTTGTTCGAAGTGGTCGGCAAGGACGAGTTCTCGCTGCGCACCATCGAGACCCTGCTGCGCCCGGCGGAAGTGTTGCCGTCGCCCGATGAAGTGATTGCGCTGCGCCGCACGAACGTCGATGCGCAGGCGCCGAAGGGCGGGGTGCTGGTGGTGGGCGTGGAGTCGCTGATGACGAGCCTGGCGCGCTGCTGCCGGCCCGCGCCGCCCGACGCCATCGGCGGCTATGTGACGCGCGGCAAGGGCGTGGCCGTGCACCGCAGCGGCTGTTCCAACTTCAAAGAGATGGCGTCGCGCGCGCCCGAGCGCGTGATCGCCGTCGCCTGGGGGCCGCCGCGCGGCGACAAGGCGGCGCTGTACCCGGTCGATGTGCGCGTCGAGGCGGCTGACCGCCAGGGCTTGCTGCGCGACATCTCCGAGCTGTTCGCGAAGGAAAAGATGAACGTCACCGGCGTCAAGACGCAGTCGGTAAAAGACTCGGGCAGCGGCACGGCGTGGATGACCTTCACCATCGAAGTGGCCGACGCCGCGCGCCTGTCGCATGTGCTCGGCCTGGTGGCGCAAGTAGGCGGCGTGCGCACGGTGCGTCGCAAGTGAGCGACGCCTGATCGGGTGCTGGAAATCGCCCTGCTATACTGCGAGGCTAAGCAGGCGCGTAGCTCAGCTGGTTAGAGCACCACCTTGACATGGTGGGGGTCGTTGGTTCGAGTCCAATCGCGCCTACCAAATTCGGTAGGGAAATCAACAGGTTAGAGAGGTCGCCCAGTCAACGGCCTCGAATGAGATTGACCTTAGAACGGTCATAACGCTACACGGCGCCGGGTGGTTGGACATAGTCTTGGTCATAGTCTTAGATGTAGAGAATCCGGCGTAGCGACCCTTTTTAGAATCCTCTACATCCGCACCAACACCCAGGCCTGCACCCAGGTTCCGTCGTCGCCGCGCGATGCGTGCGCATCGCAGTCGATGTTGATGTTGTCGTCGGCGTCCAATCTCGCTGACCACGTCTGCGCACCGCACTTCGGCGGACGGCACGACCCCCTTCAGGATGTACGGGTCGACATCAGCATGCCGGTCATGTGATCACCGGGCAGACGGTGGCCGGCCCCACAGACGCGCGTGCTCGCGCCGCAGCATCAGCACGACCTCGCGCCGGTGTTCGGGGCCGAGCCGGCCGTTCACAGGCCCGCGCTCCTCGATACCACCGTCCAGCCCGACAGTGGCGGTGCCGATGTGTTCGCTTGTGCGCGCCAGGTGGATGGAGTAGACGGCAGCGGTGTCATCGACCAGCTGGTCGCGCCAATCGTGGATGCAGTTCTGCATCGCGCGCCCTTCTTCGATGAGAGCCTGCGAAGTCAGCAGGCGCCTCAGCTCGATTCGGGTGGCCCGCAGCGGCGGTGCGGGCCGCTGCCGCGGCAGGCCTCTGGCCGCATCCCAGGCGCGAGCCGCCTCGGCCTCGCTCTCGAACTGCGCTACCTGCATCCTGGCCGCCCAGCGAACACAGGCGCGCCAGCCCAGGAGCGCGGATGGCGGCATGGGCTGCACGTCCAGGTTCATCAAGTCTGTGCAGACGTCCTCCAGTTCCAAGAACAACGGGTCGCGCGCGGGTTCGTCGGCCGCCATCCAAGCCACCAGATGGGCCACCAGCACCGGGCGTGCCCAGGGCACGGCAAAGTCCCTTGAGAGGGCGCGGCTTCCGAAGGACTGCCGCATGCCAAACATCCACCCGGCCGGCGGCTGAATGTGCAGGTCCAGTGCTTGCAACAGGTCGATCCAGTCGGCCAGCGGATTCATGTAGAAGCACTGTCCGTGTGCCGTGAGCGCGTCGATCGTGTCGGTGTCGATGCGGCACATCGTTCGCCACAGCCGCACGGGGCGCCGGCCGCCGTCCAGGAATGCCCGCTTCAATGCCTGCTTGGGTTCGGTCGCGCCCGCGCCGCCGGGCAGCAGCATGGCGTAAAGCCGCAGCAATTGCGGCGCCTCGCGCTCCACCGTCAGCAGGTTCGCGCGGTCGGCCAGGCAGCGCTGGTAGCTGTCCATGAACACGGCATCGGGGCCGGCCTCTGTGCACGTAGTGGCGCGTGCCAGGCGCAGCAACTCGTCGTCAAGGGCCAGTGCGCGCTCCTTGATGCGCCGCAGGCGGTCGATCGTGCCGTCGGCTTCCCAGCGCTGCGCCAGCGCCCGGAGCAGGCGGCTCCATTGCCGGGGGATGTGCTCGGGCGCCATGCCCGCGAGCTGCGCCCATTGCGCGGCGTGGATATTGATCAGCCCGCCGATCCAGCCGGTGCCGTAGTTTCCGCCAACGAGCAGACCGCCTTGATAAACGGCGTGATCGCGGTACAGCCAGCGTCCGCGCCGCTTCAGGGCGTAGTCGTTGATGGCGCCGGAGGCGCGATCGATGCGAATGCCATAGCTGTCCAGGATGTCGACGCCGCGGAACTCGTGCATAGACCACTCGTTCACGGGGTTCATCACCATGCGCCAGAGATGATCGCAGGCGATTCGCCACCAGCGCACGCGCGGGTGGCGGCTGTCTGCGACACGCTTATGGGGCAATTGGCGGCGCAGGGTTCGGTCTGCCAAGCACGCCGCAGCTCGCCGTGGCATCGCGGTGGTTGGCGTTTCGGCGAGCTGCAAACTGCGTTCCTGCACAGCCGGAATGCCTTGTGGTGAACTCATGAGCCAATCTCCCGTCGCATCCTGATGGTCTGACCTTCCACGGCGGGATGCGCACGCGGCGATGCGCCGGACCGGCGCTTGGCTCGAACGAGAAAGACGCAGGGATCGCAGTCCAGAGCCGCGCTTGCGCCAACGCCAACGGGTCCTGACGAACGTTCAGCAGGTCGGTTTCCGGGCCACGGAAACCGCCGCGAGCGGAGCAACTTCAGCGACTTATCACCCCGCCTGGAAGGGATGGTTTGAGCGGGCCTCAGTGACTGGAAACGCCTTCATTCACACAAGGTATATTGTCGCAATCAGGAGGCAAAAAGTCAATTGCTGACAAGCACTTAGCGTAACTTTTCTACGCCTGCACCTGGCCGGAAATCGCACCTCGAAGCGCAAGTAAAACGCCGTGCGATGCGCCCATCGCAGCGCTCGGCGAGGCTCAAAATTCAGTCGGCGCCGACACGCTTCATCAGCCGCTGGTCGGCCTCTGGGGCGGCACGCGCCAAGTAGCACACGTTGCCTCGGCTGATGCCCACCAACTCGGCCTGCCGCGTGATCGACAGTGCGTGGTTGCAGTCGATCATCGCTTTGCGCTCAACATGCCGGCCTTGGTGAGCGCGCCGGCCAAAAAATCATTCTCCATGGCGAACTGTCCGATCTTGGCGTGCAACTCTTTCAAGTCCACCACCGGCGCTGCGACCGACGCGGCCCCGAACACGCTGGCCGCGCGTTCGAGCAACTGGTTCTTCCAATCAACAATCTGGTTGGCATGGACGTCGTGAGGCTTGGCCAGTTCGGCCAGCGTCTTCACACCCTTGATGGCGTCCACCGCCACCTTGGCCTTGAACAGCGATGAGTGGTTCCTGCGCGGTCTCTTGCTCATGGTCTTCCTGCCTTCTCGGGCCTCAGGCCCGGGTTGCTGTCGCAGAGTTTCCACTTGTCGCAGTGTTCAGATTTCCGGCGCTACCTCTCATATCCTTTGGTGAACGGCCACCTGCTTTTGGCCGCGAAGGTGAACCGTACATGGGCGCTCAGGTCGTATTCCGCTCCTCCTCCCGCAAACGCTCTTCGAGTTGTGGAATGATCTGAGCTGGCCCGGCGAGGTTCGGATTGACATCGGCAGCGCGCTGCAGCATCTCGACCGCGCGCCGCACGTGACCCATCTGCAAGTGAATTTGGCCCGAGCCTGAGAGCGCGCCGAAGTGCTTGGGATTGCGTCGCAGTACCTCGTCGCAATCCTTCAACGACAACTCATTCTCACCGAGCATGAAATAGACGGTCGCCCGTTTGTTCCAAGCTTCCGCGAACGCCGGCCTGCGTCGAACGATTTCACTGAACGTGGCCAACGCTTCCCCGAGCTCGGAAACTCGCATTTGTTCGACCCCTCGCGCAAACAATCCGTCGATTGCCGCGTCCCCGGTTCGGCTCCAGATTTGCCAGATCGCCCGTTGTGCCGATTTACGGACCTGCGGGTCATCGTCGGCCAGCCGTTTAAGCACCGCATCGGCGTCTGGCATCCTGCCTATTTTCGACAGTCGATCGAGCGCCGCCGCACGAACTTCAGCGTCGGGTTCCGACAAGGCGACGAGCGCTTGCGCGTGTGTCAGCGGCGCCGCGGCTGCGCTGCCGCTAGCGACGGCACACGCCACGATCAAACTGCAAAGGCGAAGCGCTTGCGTCATGGTGATCTCCCTTCGAAGTGCAAGTTGCATCACAACAGCCTGCCGGCAACATCATGCCTCAGTGCTTGGACTCTCGCCCATGGCCACCAGCCAATCCGGTGAGCGATTGACTCACGAGACTGTACGCAAGCGCCTATTCGAATCAACAGGTCGGCAGACGCTTTGGTGCATGGCTGATGGACAGGCAGCTTTCTGCCGTCTCATCCCGCCAATTTCTTGCTCCAGAGAGCCCAAAACTTGATCGGTCATGCCACTCGGCAACTGCTTGGCGTTGGCCTTGTTTGGAGCCTTGCGCACTACGTGCGGACCGAACTTGTGCCCGAATGACGTCGGCCCTCGGCGTTGACCGACGAAAGAAGGCCCCCGCCGATCCTGATTAGTACCAAGGCAAGCGCATCCTGAGTACAAGGTGGCGCTGCCTGAGTCGCTCAGCTTTTCGCCAAGTGTATTTCGTGGTTTTGCGCTTCCTTGCGTCGTGCTGCCACGCCCGTCTAAAGAACAATCGACTTAAGTAAAACGTCGACACCTCTCACGGGCAAATCATATCTCAGTGAAAGAGTGAGAACCTCGGTGGCCTCATCGTGACTGACGCTCATGATGTCGGGCAGTGGTACGAGGATCTTGTTGGGCGGCACCATGCCGTTCACAAGGTGGATGGCCGGACGATTTGTTTGAACGAGATGCGACCGTGGCTGGGCGCGAACCTGACCGCTTTTCAAGTCAGCTGAGGGGCAGGCCGATGGACTTCCGCATCTCCGACACCTTCACCGAAAGCCTCGCGCGCCTGACCGGCGATGAGCAGAAACTGGTCAAGACCACCACTTTCGAGCTGCAGGTGAACCCGACTGAACCGCCCCGGGTTTTGAGGAGGCTCCAACTCTTGAGAAGATGGAGCCATGAACAAGTCGAACAAGTTCTCACCTGAGGTCCGTGAGCGTGCAGTGCGCCTGGTACAGGAGCACCGTG
>CANJKD010000151.1 GCA_947474415.1 Burkholderiales bacterium
CGCGCGCTTTGCCCGGCCGCGCGGCGAAAAGCCGTCAAGAGGCCCTGGCCGCTCTGCGCAACTTCGCAGAGAATGCGCGCTCCATGAATTACCCCGCATGAATGATTTCGCGCAGAGCCTTCAAACCGCGCTGGCCCTGATCACCACGGCCGACCCGGCGCTGGTGCGCACGGTGTGGCTGTCGCTTGTTGTCAGCGGCACGGCCTGCCTGTTCGCTGCCGGCTTCGGGCTGGCCTGCGGCGCCTGGCTCGCGGTGGCGCGCTTCCCCGGCCACCGTGCAGTCGTGCTGCTGCTGAACACGCTGCTCGCGCTGCCTTCGGTCGTCGTCGGGCTGACCGTGTACCTGCTGTTGTCGCGCAGCGGGCCGCTCGGTTCCCTGGGCATTCTGTTCACGCCCACCGCGATGGTGATCGCGCAGACGATGCTCGTGTTTCCCGTGGTCGCCGCGTTGGCGCGCCAACTCGTCGGCGACAGTCTGCGGGACGGCGGCGACCAGTTGCGTTCGATGGGCGCCGGGCCCTTGACCTGTGCGCTGCTGATGCTGGTGCACGACCGCTGGGCCGTCGTCACGCTGCTGCTGGCAGCTTTCGGCCGGGCGATTTCCGAGGTGGGCGCGGTGATGATCGTCGGCGGCAACATCGACGGTGTGACGCGCGTGATGACGACCGCGATCGCGCTCGAAACCAGCAAGGGCGACCTGCCGTTGGCGATGGCGCTCGGCCTGCTGCTGCTGGTGGTAGTGGCCATCATCAACGTGCTGATCGGCTTCGTGCGGCGCGGCCGCGGCTCGGCACTGGCGGGGGTGCGATGAGCCAGGTTCAGGCTCCGGGTTCCCCGCTGCTGCGCGTCCGCGACGCGTCGGTGCGCTTTGGTGGTGTGCAGGCCCTGCGCGGGCTGACCCTGCAGGTGAACCGCGGCGACTTCATCGCGCTGGTCGGTGCCAATGGCTCGGGCAAGACCACCTTGCTGCGCTTGTTGCACGGCTTGCTGGCCTGCGAAGGTGAGCGCGAATTGCTGGACGCGCAGGCCTTGCAGGTGATGGTGTTCCAGCGCCCGTTCATGCTGCGCTTGTCGGTGTGGCACAACGTGCTGCTGGCGCTGTGGTTGGCGCGCGTGCCGCACATGGGCCGGGCGGAGCGCAGTGCACGCGCGAGGCAGGCCCTGCAACGCGTCGGCCTGGGCGCGCTGCGGGAGCGGCCGGCGCGGGCCTTGTCGGGCGGTGAACAGCAGCGGCTCGCGTTGGCGCGGGCCTGGGCCGTGCAGCCGCAAGTCATGTTCCTCGACGAGCCCACCGCCAGCCTCGACCCATCGGCGAAGCGGGAAATCGAGACCCTTCTGGAAGGCTTCCGAGCCGATGGCTTGACGCTGGTGATGAGCACCCACAACCTCGGCCAGGCGAAGCGCTTGGCAACGCGCGTGGTCTACCTCGACCGCGGCGAGTTGCGTCTCGACCTGCCGACAGCACGGTTCTTTGCCGACCATGTCGATGGCCGGGCCGATCTCTTTCTCAAAGGGGAGTTGTCGTGGAATCTGGGATGAATCTGGTGAAATTGCGCAGAAGCGTGCTGGGGTTGAGCCTAGCCCTGGCCCTGCTGTTGACCACGGGGGTCGTGGCGCATGCGCAAGAGCGCTTCATCGTGATGGCCTCGACTACCAGTACCGAGCAGTCGGGCCTGTTCCCGCACCTGCTGCCGGCCTTCAAGGCGGCGACCGGGATCGATGTTCGGGTGGTGGCCGTGGGCACCGGTCAGGCGCTCGACATGGGCCGGCGAGGTGATGCCGATGTGCTGTTCGTTCACGACAAGGCCGCCGAAGAGAAGTTCGTGGCCGAGGGCTTCGGCCTGAAACGCAGCGAGGTGATGTTCAACGACTTCGTGCTGATCGGCCCGAAGACCGATCCCGCGAATGTGCGTGGCAAGGACATCGTCGCCGGGCTCACGCGGTTGGGCGCGACGGCCCAGCCTTTCGTGTCGCGCGCCGACAAGAGCGGCACCCACGCCGCCGAGCTGCGCTACTGGAAGCTGGCGGGTTTCGAGACGCCCGTCGGCAAGCTCAGCGGCTACAAGGAGTGCGGCTGCGGCATGGGGCCGGCGCTGAACATCGCATCCGCGACTGACGCCTATGTGCTGGCCGACCGCGGCACCTGGCTCGCCTTCAAGAACCGCGCGAACCTGGCGGTGCTGGTCGAGGGCGACACCCGGCTGTTCAATCAGTACGGGGTGATCGTCGTCAACCCCGCGAAGCACCCGCACACGAAGACTGCACTGGCGCAGGCGTTTGCCGACTGGGTCGTCTCGGCGCCGGGGCAGGCCAGCATCGCGGCCTACAAGATCGGCGGCGAACAATTGTTCTTCCTGAACGCCAGGCCCTGATCGCTGTGCCGCATTCCGGTGTGGCGCCCGTGTGACGCCGGCGTGGCGCTGGCGTGAAGATGTGGGGCAAGCCCTCCTAGGGAAACCCCGTTCTTTGCATGGGGCTTGCATGCTCAAAAAATGCAGGTTCACCCGCGCGAAGCGCGTCGCATTTTCGAAGCGCAGGCCCGACCGCAGCGATTCCACAAGGAGACACCCGTGAGCGTTCCCATTTCAATGACTGTCAACGGCAAGTCCGTCAACGTGAACGTTGACCCGCGAACCCTGTTGGTGCAACTGATCCGCGAGAACCTGCAGCTCACGGGCACCCACGTGGGCTGCGACACGGCGCAATGCGGTGCCTGCACCGTGCACATGAACGGCCGCGCGGTAAAGGCCTGCTCGATGCTCGCCGTGCAGGCGCAAGGCGCGCAGATCACGACGATCGAAGGCCTGGCCCAAAACGGAACAATGCACCCGATGCAGGCCGCTTTCCGCGAATGCCACGGCCTGCAATGCGGCTTCTGCACGCCGGGCATGGTGATGTCGGCGATGCAACTGCTGGCCGACAACCCGAAGGCCACCGAAGACGAAATCCGCGAGGGGCTGGACGGCAACATCTGCCGCTGCACCGGTTACCAGAATATTGTCAAGTCGATCCAGTTCTGCCAGTCTGGCGCCACCGCAACGGCCTAAGGAGCACACCATGACCGACATGTCCGTTCCCCCCCTCAGCCCCATCGGCCAGCCCCTGAAGCGCCGTGAAGACCTGCGTTTCCTGACCGGCGCCGGCCAATACACCGACGACGTCGTGATGCACGGCCAGACCTACGGCGTGTTCCTGCGTTCGCCGTACGCCCATGCGCGCATCAAGTCGATCAACCTCGACAAGGCGAAGGCCGCCCCCGGCGTGGTGCAGATCTTCACCGGCGCCGACCTGGCCGAGGCCAAGGTGGGAGGCCTGCCTTGTGGCTGGCTGATCCACAGCAAGGACGGCACGCCGATGAAAGAGCCGGGCCACCCGGTGCTGGCGCAGGGCAAGGTGCGCCATGTGGGCGACCAGGTCGCGCTCGTCGTCGCCGAGACGCAGCTGCAGGCGAAAGATGCCTCCGAGCTGATCGAAGTCGACTACGAAGAGCTGCCGGCCGTCATCGACATCACGAAGGCCGAAGGCCACGCGGGCTCGGTGCACGACGATGTGGCGAACAACGTCTGCTACGACTGGGGCCATGGCAACGCTTCAGCTACTGATGCCGCCTTCGCGACCGCCGCCCATGTGAGCACGCTCGACATCGTCAACAACCGGCTGATCCCGAACGCGATGGAACCGCGTTGCGCGAATGCCAGCTACACGCGCCACGACGAGAGCTACACGCTCTACGTTGCGAACCAGAACCCGCACGTCGAACGCCTCCTGATGTGCGCGTTCGTGCTCGGCCTGCCCGAGTCGAAGGTGCGCGTGATCGCGCCCGACGTGGGTGGAGGCTTCGGCTCGAAGATCTTCCTGTACGCCGAAGAGACCGCGCTGGTCTGGGCCAGCAAGCACGTCGGCCGGCCGATCAAGTGGACGGCCGAGCGCAGCGAATCGTTCCTGACCGATGCGCACGGCCGTGACCACGTCACGAAGGTCGAACTGGCGCTGGACGCGAAAGGCATGTTCCTGGCGCTGCGCGTGAAGACCATCGCCAACATGGGCGCCTACCTGTCCACCTTCGCGTCGAGCGTGCCGACCATCCTGTACGCCACGCTGCTGTCGGGCCAGTACAAGACGCCGGCGATCTACGCGGAAGTGAAGGCCGTGTTCACCAACACCGCGCCGGTCGACGCCTACCGCGGCGCGGGCCGGCCCGAAGCCACCTTTGTGGTCGAGCGCATCGTCGAGCAGGCGGCGCGCGACATGAAGATGGACCCGGCCGTGATCAGGCGCCAGAACTTCGTCACCGAGTTCCCGTTCGCATCGCCGGTCGGCCTGACCTACGACACCGGCAACTTCGGCCAGTTGCTCGATCGGGCGACCGAGATGGCCGATGTGGCGGGCTTCCCGGCGCGCCGTGCCGCGTCCGAAGCCAGGGGCAAGAAGCGCGGCCTGGGTTATTCCTGCTACATCGAGGCCTGTGGCCTGGCGCCGAGCAACATTGCCGGCGCGCTGGGTGCGCGCGCAGGCCTGTTCGAGGCCGGCGAGGTGCGCGTGCACCCGACCGGCACCGTCACGGTGTTCACCGGCTCGCACAGCCACGGCCAGGGCCACGAGACCACCTTCGCGCAGATCGTGGCGGCCAAGCTCGGCATCCCGGTCGAGAACATCGAGATCGTTCACGGTGACACCGGCCGTGTGCCTTTCGGCATGGGCACTTACGGCAGCCGATCTTTAAGCGTGGGCGGCACGGCGATCGTGAAGGCGGTCGACAAGATCATCGCCAAGGGCAAGAAGATCGCCGCGCACTTGTTGGAAGCGGCCGACACCGACATCGAGTTCGAGAATGGTGTGTTCAAGGTGGCGGGCACCGACAAGTCGGTTCCGTTCGGTGCGGTTTCGCTGACCGCCTACGTGCCGCACAACTACCCGCTCGACAAGCTGGAGCCGGGCTTGAACGAGAACGCGTTCTACGACCCGACCAACTTTACCTACCCGTCGGGCACCTACGTGTGCGAGGTCGAGGTCGACCCGGAAACCGGCAAGGTCAAGATCGAGCAGTTCGTCGCGGTCGACGACTTCGGCAACATCGTCAACCCTATGATCGTCGAGGGGCAGGTGCAGGGCGGCATTGCCCAGGGCCTGGGCCAGGCGATGATGGAAGGCGCGTCCTACGACACCGAATCGGGCCAGTTGCTGACCGGCTCGTTCATGGACTACGCGATGCCGCGCGCCACCGACATTCCGAACTTCAACATCGGCAACTGCGTGACACCCTGCACCCACAACCCGCTGGGAGTGAAGGGTTGCGGTGAAGCCGGCGCCATCGGTTCTCCGCCGGCCTACATCAACGCCCTGACTGATGCGCTCGGCGTGCGCGAGATCGCGATGCCGGCCACGATGGAGCGTGTCTGGCGCGCCGCCAACCATATCGCCTGAAGCCCAGTCGAAGCCATTTCCGTCGAACCCCATTCCTTCGAAGAAATAGACGCAAGGAGAATCACATGTACGCATTCGAATACCAACGCCCCGCGAGCGTGGCCGACGCCAAGGCCGCCCTCAGTGCCGACGCGCGCTATCTGGCGGGAGGGCAAAGCCTGATCCAGGCGATGAAGCTGCGCCTGTCATCCAGTGAACGGCTCGTCGACCTGGGCGGCATCGCCGACCTGAAGGGCATTAAGGTCGATGGCGGCAACATCGTCATCGGCGCCATGGTCAGCCACGCGGCGGTGGCGGCGTCGGCCGACGTGCAGCGTGCCTGCCCGGCACTGGCCGAGCTGGCCGGCGGCATCGGCGACCCGATGGTTCGCAACATGGGCACCATCGGCGGCTCGATCGCGAATGCCGACCCGGCGGCGTGCTACCCGGCGGCGGTGGTCGGCCTCGGCGCCACCATTCACACCAACCAGCGCACGATCGCCGCCGATGCGTTCTTCACCGGCCTGTACGAGACCGCGCTGCAAGCCGGCGAGCTGATCACTGGGGTCAGCTTCCCCGCGCTGCAGAAGGCGGCCTACGTCAAGTACAAGCAGCCGGCCTCGCGCTTCGCGCTGGTGGGCGTGGTGGTGAGCCAGTGCGCGAGCGGCGTTCGCGTCGCGGTGACCGGTGCCAAGGGCAGCGTCTTCCGTGCCACCGAGATCGAAGCAGCGTTGACCACCAGCTTCACGCCCGAAGCGGCGAAGGCGGTGAAGATGCCTGTCACCGGCATCAACGCCGACATGCACGGCTCGGCCGTGTACCGCGCCGCGATGATCAGCGTGATGGCGTCGCGCGCTGTCGCTGCCGTGCTGGCCCGTTGAGGGGGAATAGGGCTCGGGGCCGGCGTCGACGCGGGCCCCGGCTTACGATCCGCCGGGTCGTCCCATGAACGCGCTGCCATGACCTTGTCGCCGACCCCGCTCAC
>CANJKD010000152.1 GCA_947474415.1 Burkholderiales bacterium
ATGTCGGCAATGCCACCCGGGCCGAAGGGCACGATCAGCGTGATCGGCCGGTTCGGGTAGCCGGCTTGGGCCGCTGCCGGGTCCGCAGCCAACGTGGCCAGGGTGGCCAGCAAGACCGTGGTCAGGCCTCGACGCCGCATCTGAGCTCCTCGGTGTCGATTTCGGCTTGCGTGGTGGCGTTGTAGCGCGCACCGGTCACGGTGCGTTCATTGATGAGCGCGCTCAGCCGGTCGCGTTGCGATGCGCTCAGGCGCACCGCTTCGGCACTGAGATCTTCTTCCAGGTGGTCGATGCGCGTGGTGCCCGGAATGGGAACGATGTGCTCGCCCTGCGCCAGCAGCCAGGCCAACGACAACTGCGCCATGCTGCAAGCGGCCTCGTTCGCGATGGCCTCGAGGCCGTTGAGCAGCCGCAGGTTGGCGGCGTAGGCGTCAGGCTGAAAGCGCGGCATGCCACGGCGAATGTCGTTTGCGTCGAAGGCCGACACGTCTTGCAGGCGCCCGGTGAGGAAGCCGCGCGCGACCGGGCTGAACGCCACCAGCGTGGCGCCAATGTCGCGGCAGGCCTGCAGCACCGCGATTTCCGGGTTGCGCGTCCAGAGCGAATACTCGGTCTGCACCGCGACGATCGGGTGTACCGCGTGCGCCCGCAGCAGCGTGGCCGCCGACACCTCGGAAAGCCCGAGCGCGCGCACTTTGCCTTCGCGCACCAGCTCGGCCATCGCGCCCACGCTGTCCTCGATCGGCACGCGTCGGTCCCAGCGGTGCAGGTAATACAGGTCGATCACTTCGGTCTGCAGGCGGCGCAGGCTGTCTTCGCAATTGCGCTTCAAGGCCTCGGGCCGGCCGTCGATGACGCGCTTCACGCCGTCGTCGAATGCCACACCGGCCATGCCGCCCTTGCTGGCCAGCGTGAACTTCGAGCGATGGTCTTTCAGTACCTGCCCGACCAGGGTTTCGTTGGCGCCGAAGCCGTACAGCGCGGCGGTGTCGAACATCGTCACGCCGATGTCGAGCGCGCGCAGCAGCAAGCGCTCGGCGTCTGCAGGCGGTGGCGGCGCACCGTAGGCGTGGCTCAGGTTCATGCAGCCGAGGCTGATGGAAGAAACGTCGAAGGGGCCGATGCGGCGTGAGTTCAAGAGCAAGCTCCGTCAATGGGGTGGCGGCGGCAGACCGGCGTGTGGTGCTGCGGCGCCCGACGTTCAGGCGCCAGCCATTCAGCCGGCCGCAGCGAGTTGCTGCTCCAGCTTGTGTAGCACGCGGTAGCACGGCAGCACCTTGGTGACGCTCGAATTCGGCTCGCGCCCCGCGCGGATCGCGGCGAAGAACTCGCGGTCCTGAAGCTCGATGCCGTTCATCGACACCGCCACCCGGCTCACGTCGATCTTCTCGTCCTTCGCGGTGAACAAGTCGTCATAACGCGCAAGATAGGTGGCTGTGTCGCCGATGTAGCGGAAGAAGGTGCCCAGCGGCCCGTCGTTGTTGAAGCTCAAGCTGAGCGTGCAGATCGCGCCGGTGCTGCTCTTGAGCTGGATGCTCATGTCCATCGCGATGCCGAGCACCGGGTGAATCGGCCCCTGCAGGGCGTTCGCCTGCACGATCTCGCCGCCGGTCTGGTAGGCGAACAGGTCGACGGTGTGCGCCGCGTGGTGCCACAACAGGTGGTCGGTCCAGCTGCGCGCCTGGCCGAGCGCGTTCATGTTGCTGCGGCGGAAGAAATACGTCTGCACATCCATCTGCTGGATGTTGAAGCGGCCGGCCGTGATCTCGTTGTGCACGTACTGGTGGCTCGGGTTGAAGCGCCGCGTGTGGCCGCACATGGCGACCAGCCCGGTCCGCTGCTGCAGCGCCGCCACCGCTTCCGCGCCGGCCAATGTGTCGGCCAGCGGAATCTCGACCTGAACATGCTTGCCGGCCTTCATGCAGGCGATGGCCTGCTCGGCATGCATCTGCGTCGGCGTGCACAGGATCACGGCATCGACTTCCTTCAAGGCCAGCGCATCGGCCAGGTCGATGCCGACATGGCCGATGCCGTATTTGGTGGCCACTTCCTTGGTCTTCTCCAGGTCGCGGCTGATCAGCGAGACCACTTCCACGCCGTCGATCAACCGACAAGCATCGAGGTGCTTGATGCCGAAGGCGCCGGCGCCGGCCAATGCGACCCTGATGGTTCCGACCTTGGTCGTCATGTGTTCTCCAGAATGAGGTGGCCTACCGCCGTGTTGCTGGCAGGCACGTGATAGAAGCGATGGACGAGCTTGGGCACATGCCGGCCCGGCACGCCATTGGCGGCATCGGCCACATCGGCCATCGCGCCGCGCGCGATCAGCCACATCACCAGCTCGATGCCTTCCGAGCCGGCTTCGCGCACGTAATCGATGTGCGGCTTGTTCGACAGCGCTTCCGGGTCGGCAATCAACTGGTCGAAAAAGGCGTTGTCGAACGCGCGGTTGATGAGCCCGGCGCGTGGCCCCTGCAGCTGGTGGCTCATGCCGCCCGTGCCCCAGATCTGCACGTTCAGCGGCTGGTCATACGACTCGATCGCCTTGCGGATCGCCTGGCCGAGCATGAAGCAGCGCCGGCCCGAAGGCACCGGGTACTGCACCACGTTGACGGCGAAGGGGATCACCGGGCACGGCCAAGCCTGCGGCTGCCCGCACATCAGCGAGAGAGGCACCGTCAGGCCATGGTCCACGTCCATCCTGTTGACGATGGTCAGGTCGAAGTCTTGCTGGATCACCGACTGAGCGATGTGCGCGGCGAGTTCCGGGTGGCCGATCACCTTGGGCACCGGTCGCGGGCCCCAGCCTTCGTCGGCCGGCGTGAACTCGGCCGCCGTGCCGATCGCGAAGGTCGGGATCATGTCGAGACTGAAGGCCGTGGCGTGGTCGTTGTAGACGAGGAAAATCACGTCGGGCGTGTTCTCCTTCAGCCACTGCCTGGAACGCTCGTAGCCCTTGAACAGCGGCTGCCAGTACGGCTCGCCGGTCTTGCCGAGGTCGATGGCCGCGCCGATGGCGGGCACGTGCGAGGTGTAGACGCTGGCGGAAATTCTGGCCATGGTCAGACGCCTCCCTGGGTGCCGTTATGGCCGGCCTTGCCTTGCGGTTGCCGATGCGATTGCGCATCACCTCCTTCACCGACAACGCGGTTGCCCTCGATCGAACGGCCGCCATTGATCATCATGTTGCGGTATTCCTCTTCGGTCATGCCGGTCATGCTGCCGGCCATCTGCTGGAAGCTCAGCCCGTCGGTGGCCCCGATCTTGGCCAGGAAGTAGATGTTGCCGCCCAGGCGAATGCACCAGTTCAGGTCGCGGGCGAGCACGGCCTGCTTCTGCTCTTCGGTCATCGCCCACTCGTCGAGGTAGGCACGCTGGTCGGCCTTGAAGCGGGCGCGGTTCTCGGCCTTCATCAGCGACATGCAGAACTGGTTCAGGTGGTAGCCCAGGCGTGACTGTTCGGCGTCGAAGACGGTCGTGCCGGGAACGTCGAGATAGGGCTTGTCGAGTGCCATCGGGGTGCTCCTCAGCGGGCTTCTTCAGGCCAGTACAGGCGCATCGGGTTGTCGACCAGCAGCTTGCGCCGCAGTTCGGGCGTGGCCGCGATGTGCGGGATGAAGTCGACCAGCAGGCCGTCGTCGGGCATGTGGTCTTTCAGGTTCGGGTGCGGCCAGTCGGTGCCCCAGAGCACGCGGTCTGGGAAGGTCTCGACGATGCGGCGGGCGAAGGGCAACACGTCGCGGTACGCGGCCTGCTCGCCACGAAGTTGCCCAGGAAGCGCCTTCGGGCCGGTCAGGCTCAAACGCTCCGGGCAGCTCACCTTCGACCACACGTTGGGGTGCTCGCGCATGAACTTCACGAACAGCTCGAACTCGGGCCCGTCCACCGGCTTGCCCACATCGGGCCGGCCCATGTGGTCGACGACGATCGTGGTCGCTAAATCATCAGAGACCGCCGTGAAGAAGTCCCACAGCTCGGGCAGGTCGACGGCCTCGAAGTAGATCACCACATGCCAGCCCAGCGGCCCGATGCGTGCGGCGATCTCCAACAGCTCTTCTTTCGGCGTGAAGTCGACCAGCCGCTTGACGAAGTTGAAGCGCACGCCGCGAACACCGTTGGCGTGCATGGCCTGCAGTTCGTGGTCCGTCACGCCGCGCTTGACAGTGGCCACGCCGCGCGCCCTGCCGCCGCTGTGCACCAGCGCATCGACCATCGCGCGGTTGTCGGCGCCGTGGCAGGTGGCCTGCACGACCACGTTGCGCGCAAAGCCGAGGTGGTCGCGCAGGGCATAGAGCTGCTGCTTCGATGCGTCGCACGGCGTGTACTTGCGCTCGGGTGCGAACGGGAATTCGGCGCCGGGGCCGAACACATGGCAATGCGCGTCGACGGCGCCGGCCGGCACCTTGAATTGCGGTGTTGAAGGGCCGGCACACCAGTCGAGCCAGCCGGGGGTTTTGGTGAAAGTCATATCAGTACCGCCCGGCCGTACCGAAGGTACTGAGCGCTCCGTCGGGGGGCCGCGAACGAAGTGAGCGTGGGGGTTCCATTTCTAATCCTTCTTGACATGCTTGAGGATGCGGTCGGCCTCGGTGCGCCAGTCGCTCTGGCGCGCAAAGCCCGCGCTGCCCTTGACGCCGAACACGCCGTCGTCGGCCAGATCGGCGACCCACGCCTGACGCTCGGCCGTGCCCTGCGCCGACCACGGCGCGAGGCCGATCTCGCGCACCGTCTCGGCCACCTCGCGCACTTCCTCGCTGCGGCGCCGGCCATGTTCGATGGCGCGCTGGAAGAAATACGCGCCCTGCTTCTCCCAGTCGACGCCGGGGAAGGTCTCGGTCAGCGACGCCAGCAGCTGGTCTTCGACGCCGTAAGCCCGCGCTGCCGTGAAGCTTTCGATGACCATCGCCTCCAGTCCCTTGATCATCACGCTGCGGCACATCTTGGTGGCCGAAGCCACGCCGAGTTGGTCAGAGACGACCTTGGGGCTGAACCCCAGCGCGGCCAGGTGCGGCGCCAGTTCGGCAGCGTGCGAGCCGCCGAGCAGCAGCGGCACCTTGATGCGGTAGGGCGGGATCGATGTCATCACCGCGCCTTCCACATAGGCGCCGCCCGCCGCGGCTATCAGCGCGGCGGCACGCCGCTTGGCGCCGGGCGAGGCGGAGTTGAGATCGACGAACCAGGTGCCTGCGCGAATCGCCGGCTCACAGGCCTGCGCCACCGGCACGGCCTGGCTGGCGGTCACGGCGCAGACGATGCAATCGGCCCGCGCGGCCAACTCTGCATGCGATGCGACCAGCGCCACGCCGTGCGCCGCCGCGTGGTCGATCAAGGCACCGGCCTGTTGTGTGGCGAGCTTCAGGTCGCATGCGCTGACCTTCACGCCCTGCGCGCGCAGGTCTTCGGCGAGGATGCGGCCGACCTCGCCGTAGCCGACGAAACCGACATGCCATTGCCTTGAGTCCCTGTTCATGCGTGACCTCGCTTCGTTCAAGCCTGCGCTATTGCCGATCAAGGGTCGTCAATCGATGTACCGCAGGCCGGCCTTCTCCAGTGGCCCGCGCATGTTGTACATGTCCAGCCCGAGCACGCCAGCGGCCAGCTTGGCGCGCTTCTCGGCTTCGAAGGACTCGCGCTTTTCGGCCACATCGGCCACCTGCTGCGCGATGGCCGCAGGCACGACAACAACGCCATCGGCATCGGCAATCACCACGTCGCCCGGGTTCACCGCAGTGCCGGCGCAGACCACGGAAATGTTCACCGAGCCCAACGTCGCCTTGATCGTGCCCTTTGCGCTGATGGCGCGGCTAAAGACCGGGAAACCCATCTCCTGGAGTTCCTTCACGTCACGGCAACCGCCGTCGATGACCAGGCCTTTGGCGCCACGCGCCTGGAACGAGGTGGCCAGCAGGTCGCCGAAGAAGCCGTCGGTGTTGTCGGTGGTGCAGGCGGCCACCACCACATCGCCGGGCTGCAGCTGTTCAGCGGCCACGTGCATCATCCAGTTGTCACCGGGCTGCAGCAGCACGGTGACGGCCGTGCCGCAGAGTTGCGCCCCGGTGTACACCGGCCGCATGTACGGTTTCATCAGGCCGACGCGGCCCATCGCCTCGTGAATGGTGGCCACGCCGAAGCGCGCCAGCTTTTCGACGGCGGCCTTGTCGGCCCGCACGATGTTGCGTTTCACGATGCCCAGACCATTCATGTCCATGATCACTTCCCTTTCGCCTTGAGCGCCGCATCGAGGCGCGGGAACACGCGCCGCGCGTTGCCTTCGTAGACCATGTGCTTGTCTTGCGCACTGAGTTGCGTCGAAGCCTCGATGTAGCGCTTGGTGTCGTCGTAGTAATGGCCGGTCTCGGGGTCGATGCCGCGCACCG
>CANJKD010000153.1 GCA_947474415.1 Burkholderiales bacterium
AGCACCTGACCTCAGTGACTGAAGGTAAGGGGCTTAGGCCGGAAGACTTCTACTTTCGAAGTCTGATGGTGGACGACATTTGGATCCCTCTCGGCGAGAACATGCTCATTGAGCATTTCAAACCAGTGTGGAACTTGGTCATTGACGGCTTCGGAAACAAGGATCCCGGCAAACGCCGCAAGGACCAGTACGCCTCGCCTTGGGACGTGATTCATCCGGGCCGAAAATTCACGACAAAGCTTGGAGAAAACCCGATTCCCGCGTCGGACTTCATGGTCGCGTTGCGAACGTTCTTTGCGGATGGCAAGGTGGTGAAGCCAAAGAAGCCACCGACGGCAAAAGGAACGCCGCAAACCGATAGCGACGAGTTGCCAAGCGAATAGGCAGTGAAGGCTACGACCTCTGCTCCTCCTACCAGCGGATCGGCGCAGCCCCTGAATCCAGCGCCGCCAGGAACGAATTCGCCTGGCTGAAGTGGCGGCAGCCGACGAAGGGCACCGGGGGCCGGCTGGCCGATAGCGGGGATGGGTGGTTAGCCATCAGCACGCGGTGCGGCGGCAGCCCGGTGCGCTCGATCAGCGGCTGCTTGCGCTGCGCCGATGCGCCCCAGAGCATGAACACCACCGGCGCCGTCTGCGCGGCCACGCAGGCCAGCAGCGCATCGGTCAAGGCTTCCCAGCCGCGCCCGGCGTGGCTTTGCGGCGCGCCGTCTTCAACCGTCAACGCGCTGTTCAGCAACAGCACGCCTTGACGCGCCCAGGGGCTCAGGTCATCGCGACAAGCCGACGGCGCACCGGTGTCTGCCGCCACCTCTTTCAGGATGTTGCGCAGGCTCGGCGGCAGCTTCCGTTGCCCCGGCGCCACCGAGAACGCGAGGCCCTGCGCCTGGCCCGGGCCGTGGTACGGGTCCTGCCCAAGAATGACGACGCGAACAGCTTCCGGCGGGTTGAACTCCAGCGCGCGGAACACGGAACCGGGGTACATCCGCGCGCCATCGCGCACGCGCTGGTCAACGAAGGCGGCGAGCGCCTGGCCCTGCGCACTGTGGAGGAACGGGCCGGTCACCGTGCGCCACGCGGCGGGGATGCGGTCGAACAACGCGGCGAGCGGCTCGCGCAACCGGTTGTCGGCCACCACGCCGCTCGCTGACAAGGGCAAAGGCGTTGACGACAGTACCGGCACCGGTGTCGGCGCCGCGTCGTCAAACAATCCGACTTGCGCCACGTTCAACCGAACAGCTCGGCCAGCGCCTTGCCCGGGTCGGGCGCGCGCATGAAGGCCTCGCCGACGAGGAAGGCATGCACCTGCGCATCGCGCATGCGCTGCACGTCTTCGCGCGCGAGGATGCCGCTTTCCGTGACCAGTACGCGATCAGGCGGCACGCTCGTCAGCAGGTTGATCGTGGTCTGCAACGTGACCTCGAAGGTCCGCAGGTTGCGGTTGTTGATGCCGATCAGCGGCGTCTTCAAGCGCAGCGCGCGCTCGAGCTCAGCGGCGTCGTGCACTTCGACCAGCACCGCCATGCCCAGCGCATTTGCCTGCGCTTCCAGATCGGCCATCTGCGCGTCGGCCAGGCACGCGGCGATCAGCAGGATGCAGTCTGCGCCCATCTCACGGGCCTCGAACACCTGGTAGGCGTCGACCATGAAGTCCTTGCGCAGCACAGGCAGCGCGCAGGCCGCGCGCGCCTGCTGCAGGTAGGCCGCGCTGCCCTGGAAGAACTGCACGTCGGTCAGCACGCTCAAGGCTGCCGCACCGTGGCGCTCGTAGCTTTCGGCAATGGCTTGCGGCACGAAATCCCCGCGCAGCACGCCCTTGCTCGGGCTCGCCTTCTTGACCTCGGCGATCACGGCCGCGCCGCCGCCTGCGATTCTGCCGCGCAAGCCCGCCACGAAATCGCGCTGCCCGCCGAGTTGCTCGGCATCGCGGCGCAACGAGGCCAGGTCACGGTGACGCCGGGCGAGGGAAATTTCATCGCGCTTGACCGCGACGATCTTGTCGAGAATATCGCTCACGGGGAAGCCTCCGTGCTGCGCACTGCGGTGAATTCGCTCAAGGCCCACGAGGGTGGGCCTCTTCGTGGCCCATGGCGGCTCGGCGGGCTCATACCGGCCTCAAGGCCTGGGTGCGCGCGACGAACTGGCGCAGCTTGGCAAGCGCCTTGCCCGAGGCCAGCGCCTCGCGTGCCAGGGCCACGCCTTCGTGCATGGTGGCCGCCACGTTCGCGGCGTACAGCGCCACGCCGGCATTGAGCATCACGATGTCGCGCGCCGGGCCTTCGGCGTTTTCCAGCACCGACAGCAGCAATGCCTTCGACTGCTCGGACGTCTCGACCCTCAGCGCCCGGTTGCTCGACATCGTCAGGCCGAAGTCTTCGGGGTGGATCTCGTACTCAACGATGCCGCCGTCCTTGTATTCGCCCACCATCGTGGCGGCGCCCAGCGAGACCTCGTCCATGCCGTCGCGGCCGTACACCACCACCGCGTGCTCGGCGCCCAGCCGCTGTAGCGCCCGCACCTGGATGCCGACCAGGTCCGGGTGGAACACGCCCATCAGGATGTTCGGCGCATCGGCGGGGTTCGTCAGCGGCCCCAGGATGTTGAAGATCGTGCGCACGCCGAGTTCCTTGCGCACTGGCGCCACATTCTTCATCGCCGGGTGGTGGTTCGGCGCGAACATGAAGCCGATGCCGGTGTCTTTGATGCACTGCGAGATCGCCTGCGGCGTGAGCGTGAGCGGCACGCCCATCGCCTCCAGCACGTCGGCGCTGCCCGACTTGCTGCTCACGCTGCGGTTGCCGTGCTTGCTGACGCGCGCGCCGGCCGCCGCCGCCACGAACATGCTGCACGTGGAGATGTTGAAGGTGTGCGAGCCGTCGCCGCCGGTGCCGACGATGTCGACCAGGTGCGAGCGGTCGGCCACTTCCACCTTGGTCGAGAACTCGCGCATCACCTGCGCGGCGGCGGTGATTTCCCCGATCGTTTCCTTTTTCACGCGCAGGCCGACGAGCAGCGCCGTCATCATCACCGGCGACATCTCGCCGCTCATGATGCGGCGCATCAGTGCCAGCATTTCATCGTGGAAGATCTCGCGGTGGTCGATGGTGCGCGACAGCGCGTCGAGGTTGCTGATGGTCATTGGAGTCTCCGGGTCTAACGTCTCAAGTGCGTGCCGACGGCTCAGCTCGTCAGGCGGTCAGGTGTTCACGAACCGCGGCGATGGTGCGGTCGACGCCGGCCGCATCGACATCGAGGTGGGTCACGAAGCGCAGCCGCTGCGCCTGGCCGTAGAGCGAGCCGGTGGCCAGCACGCCGCGCGCCTTCAGGTGTGCCATGGCACCAACTGCGCGTTCGCCGTGCAGGTCGGCGAAGACGATATTGGTCTGCGGCGGCTCGACGCTCACGCCGGGCAGCCCCGCCAGCCCGTTGCCAAGACTCTGGGCCAGCGCGTGGTCGTCAGCCAGCCGCTCGACATGGTGATCGAGCGCATGCAGCGCTGCCGCCGCGAGCCCGCCCGCCTGGCGCATGCCGCCACCGAGCATCTTGCGCCAGCGGTGCGCGCGCTGGATCAGCTCGCGCGGGCCGACCAGTGCCGAGCCCACCGGCGCGCCCAGGCCCTTCGAGAAACACACCGACACGGTGTCGAAGTGCACCGCGATTTCGCGCGCGCGAGCACACGGGTCACCGCCGAGCGCGACCGCCGCGTTGAAGAGCCGCGCGCCGTCGAGGTGCGTGGCCAGGCCACGGCGCCGCGCCAGCGCGGTGGCCTCCGCCATGTAGCCCATGCTCAGCACCTTGCCGCCCAGCGTGTTCTCCAGCGCCAGCAGGCGGGTGCGCGCGAAGTGCGCGTCGTCGGGCTTGATCGCGGCTTCGATGTCGGCCAGCGCCAGCGTGCCGTCGGCCTGGTGCGCCAGCGGCTGCGGCTGCACGCTGCCCAGCACGGCAGCGCCGCCACCTTCCCAGCGGTAGGTGTGCGCCATCTGGCCGACGATGTATTCGTCGCCCCGCCCGCAGTGGCTCATGATCGCCACGAGGTTGCTCTGCGTGCCGCTCGGTACGAACAGCGCCGCTTCCTTGCCGAGCATGTCGGCAATGCGCAACTGAAGGGCATTGACGGTCGGGTCGTCGCCGAACACGTCGTCGCCAAGGGTCGCTGCCAACATGGCAGCGCGCATCGCTGCGGTGGGCTGCGTGACGGTGTCACTGCGCAGATCAACGGTGCTCATGGCCGCAACTCCAGAAAGTTTTTCAACATCGCATGGCCATGCTCGGTCAGGATCGACTCGGGGTGGAACTGCACGCCTTCCAACGGCGTCTTCGTGCCGGCGAGGTCACGATGCCGCACGCCCATGATCTCGCCGTCTTGCGACGTTGAGGTGATGTCGAGCATGGCCGGCAGCGATTCGCGCTCAATCACCAGCGAGTGGTAGCGGATCACGTTGAACTGCTTTGGCAACCCGGTGAAGACACCGCGCTCGTCGGTGCAGATCACGTCGGCCTTGCCATGCATCTGCGCTTTCGCACGAATGACCTTGCCGCCCAGCGCGGCACCGATCGCCTGGTGGCCCAGGCACACACCAAGGATCGGCAGTTGGCCGGTCAAGGCCTCGATGGCGGCGATGCACACGCCCGCCTCGGCCGGTGAGCAAGGGCCGGGCGACAGCACGAGCTTGTCGGGCCGCAACGCGGCGATGCCAGCCAGGTCGATCTCGTCATTGCGAAACACCCGCACGTCTTCGCCCAGCTCGGCAAAGTACTGCACCAGGTTGTAGGTGAAACTGTCGTAGTTGTCGATCATCAGCAGCATTTGCGCTCTGTCCGGTTGGTTCCACGGGCGTTTGCCGTGGCGCCGAGTTTCGATACCCGCTTTGGTACCCTCTGGTGGCGTCGCTGGCGAAGCCGGCGCGACGTGCTCGGTGGGGAGTCTGCCGCGCCCGGGGCGGTCGCGGCAGGTTGGTCAGGCGGATGGCTTGCGCCAACGCTGCCAATCGAGCGCCGCTGGGGAGTGCATCGCATACATCTCGATCATTATGGCCTGCACGGCACCAGCGGCTGGCAGCCCCACCTTGGCGGACGGTTGTTTGCGGATGCAGCAGGCGAACTCGGTGGGTCGGTCGGCTGCCAGCGCTGCGGCAGCATTTCGTCGATGCGGCTGTTGAGGTGCGTCGGCAAGCGCGACACCCTCGCTACGCCACCTCGATGCCGAGTGCGACGTTGACCCGCGACACCATCTTGTAGGCCGCGATGGCCGCAAGTTCTTCGACCACCTGGCGGGCGTCCCCGAGCGCAGATCAGACCGCCAGGAAGGTGCTGTCGGCGACCCGCATCTGGGTTGTCATCTCGAGCTCGAGCCGACGGGCGGCACGCTGCGCCAGCTCGAACAGGTCGTCTCGATCACACGCTGTATCGACGTCGCGCCGCGCCTCGATCTGCGCCGCGCTCCCACCCAACGCCCGCAGCGCCGGCGCATGGTGATCGAATTCGCTGGGCGCGTATTTCGGCCGAGCATGACCGGCCGTTTCGGCATCGTGACCGCCGAATTCGGGAGCGTGACCCAGCGTTTCGTTACCGTGATGGCGTAGTTTTTGTGACCGCTCGAGGGCGGTTGCCGACCTGTCGAGGGGCCGCCGCCGGGCTGGACTGGCAGGCCACCGCTGAGCTGGACAAAGCCGCGCTCGAACGCCGGCTGCTCGGTCGCAGCGCCGCCGACATCCGGGCTATCGAAGTCGACTTCGCTCGCGTGCACATCGAGCTGCGCCGCAAGGGCGTGACGCTGGTGCTGGTGTGGCGGGAACATCGTGACGCGCACGAGGGCTGACGCACCCTGGCCAACACCCAGTTCTGCGAGTACTAAAAGGCATTCGCCAAGCCGCTCAAGCGCTCGGTGCGCCAACAAGCCCGGCTCGTGCGACTTTCTTGGTATCGACTTGGACAACACCGTGTGCGCGCTGGACGACGACACCATCGACCTGTGCCTGAGCGGGTTCGAGTGGGCGTCGTTTCGATTCACCAAGGCCGCCATCAAGCTGCACACGCTGCTGGGCCTGGGGCGGCGCCATCCCCGTCTTCATCCCCATCAGCGATGGCAAGCTGCACGACCTGGACATGCTGAGCTTCGAGTCCGGGGCGGCCTGCGTGGTGGATCGCGGCTCTGTCGACTTCGCGCGGCGCCGTGCGCTGCACCAGGCCGGCGCCTTCTTCGTCACCCGCGCGGAGTCGCCGATGGATGCCCGGCGGGTCTGCTCGACACCGACGGATCGCAGCACCGGCGTCATCAGCGATCAGCGGGCGATGCTCAACGGCTGCTGCTCGGCCAGGAAGTATCCCGAGCATTTGAGCCGCGTCCGATTCAAGGTTCCAGCGACAGGCAAG
>CANJKD010000154.1 GCA_947474415.1 Burkholderiales bacterium
TCGCGGCCCGTGTGCCGACGCGCTCAGCGAGTGTGCCGCCGCCCGCGTTCGTGCCGATAGTCCGCACCGTGCCGGCTGCTATGCGGCCGGCCGCCTGGCACGTCGTCGAAGCTGAATACCTCAGGGCCGCGATCGCGCTGGATGACTGCGGCTTTCATCGGGTGTCTGCGGTGGGTGAGCCGGGGACGATGCCTGATCGCCTTCTCACCTCCAAACCAGGGATTGTCAAGCCTGCCGTCACGAGTTCCACCGGTTGCGAATTCAAATCCTTTGGAGAATCCAGTTGAAAAAAGCTCTGACCGTCCTCGCCGGTGCGCTGAGTGCCCAGGCCACCACTGTGGCGCTGGACTTTGAAGACCTGCCCGGCTCGGGCGTCATGCCTGATGGCCGCCACGGCCTCATCAACAGGGAAACCGGCGTCTGGAACTACTACGACAGCCCCCAGAGCCCGTACACACCCCACTCGGGCGTGGTACGCACGTACCAGAGCGCCTCTGACACGACCCCTGGCTGGACTTTCCTCACCCCGGTCGTGTTCGACGGCGCGTGGTGGTCGGGCCAGAGCAGCGCAAGCGCGCAGTACAACCTGTACGACGCGTCCAACACCTTGGTTGCGACTTCCGGCGTTGTGTTCGGCAGTTCAACCCGACCTGGCTTGCCAGAGGGTATTCCGGCCTGGCGAGTCGCGTCGAAGTGCTCACGCCGGTAGCGGACAACATCGAGATGGCCGACCTGACCTACGAAGCGACAGCGCGCGTGCCGGAGCCCGGTACCTATGCGCTGCTTGCAGCAGGCATTGCCGGCCTCGTGCTGCGCAAGCGCATGGCGCGCAGCTGATCCCGGCCTGCAGGCGCCAGTCGCTTGCGGGTTCATAAAGCAACGGGCCATCAAGGCCCGTTGCTTTTTTCACCCTTCCAGCTGCTTCTGGAACACCAACCCCGCGTGCTCACGCAGCGCGTGGAACTTGATCTTCGGCCAGTTCGCTTCGATGGCGCGCAGCTCGGGCGCGTATTCCACCAGCACGGTCGGCGCGTCGACGGCGTCATAGGCCACGCGGTGCGCGTTTCCGTCGATGAAGCGCTGCAACTCCTTCGCGCCGCCGTCCTTGTCTTCACACGTCACCCAGCGCGCCACCTGGTAGCGGCTCGGCATGATGCGCGCCTTCACGCCGTACTCATGTTCGAGCCGGTGCGCCACCACCTCGAACTGCAACTGGCCAACTGCGCCGAGCAACAGCAATGAACTCGCGACCGGCCGGAACACTTGGATCGCGCCCTCTTCGCCGAGCTGGATCAGTCCGGCCTTGAGCTGCTTGGTGCGCAGCGGGTCGGCCACCTCGACGCTGCGGAACATCTCGGGCGCGAAGAACGGCAGCCCGGTGTAGAGCAGGTTCTCGCCTTCGGTGAGCGTGTCGCCGAGCTGCAGCACGCCGTGGTTCGGGATGCCGATGATGTCGCCGGCAAAGGCCTCGTCGAGCAGCTCGCGGCGCTGGCTCAGGAAGCTGACCACGGTGTTCGGCCGCATCTCCTTGCCGGATCGCGTGACCTTGATGCGCATGCCGCGCTTGAAGTGGCCACTGGCCACGCGCACGAAGGCGATGCGGTCGCGGTGCGCCGGGTCCATGTTGGCCTGGATCTTGAAGACGACGCCGGTGAGCTTGGGTTCGTCGGGCTGTACCAGGCGCTGCACCGCCCGGCGCGGGCCGGGCGAGGGCGCCAGGTCGACCAGCGCGTCGAGGACCTCCTGCACACCGAAGTTGTTGACGGCCGAGCCGAAGAACATCGGCGTCTGCTTGCCGGCCAGGAACGCCTCGCGGTCGAAGGCCGGCGCGGCATCGGTGAGCAGTTCGATCTCCGACTTCGACTGCTCGTACTGCATGCCGAAGCGCGCCGGGTAGGCCGGGTTGTCCAGGCCGTCGAGAAACTCTTCGCCGTTGTTGGCCTCGGCCGCCTTTTCGCCATTCGCGAACAGGCGCATGCGCTTCATGCGCAGGTCCATCACACCGTGAAAGGCCTTGCCCATGCCGACCGGCCAGGTGAAGGGCACGACTTCCATGCCGAGCTCGCGCTCGATCTCGTCCATCAGCGCCATCGGCTCCTGCACCTCGCGGTCCATCTTGTTCACGAAGGTCAGGATCGGCGTGTTGCGGGCGCGGCAGACCTGCAGCAGCCGGCGCGTCTGCGGTTCGACGCCGTTGGCCGCGTCGATCACCATCAGCGCGGCGTCGACGGCCGTGAGCACGCGGTAGGTGTCTTCGGAAAAGTCTTGGTGGCCCGGCGTGTCGAGCAGGTTGATGACGCAGTCGCGGTACTCCATCTGCATCACGCTCGAGGCCACCGAAATGCCGCGCTGCTTCTCGATTTCCATCCAGTCCGAGGTGGCGTGTCGCGTCGCCTTGCGCGCCTTCACGCTGCCGGCGATCTGGATCGCGCCCGAGAACAGCAGCAGCTTTTCAGTCAGCGTGGTCTTGCCGGCGTCGGGGTGGCTGATGATGGCAAAGGTGCGGCGGCGGCGAACTTGCGCGCTCTGCGCGGAGATGAGATCGGACATGGGTGTACGGTGCGTGTGCGCCCGATGAACCCGGCCGCCTCGAGGAAACAACCCGCGATTATCGGCGCCGCAATGGAAGCGGTTACTGCTTGCCGCTCAGCGCTTCGCCGCGCGGACGTCCATGCGCAGCCAGTCGTCGATCAGGTTCTTCTCGTAGCCCAGCGTCTCGCCGCGGTGGCGCGCGCGGTTCATGAAATTGCTGTCGCGCAACTGGCGCTCGCCTTCCTTCAGAACCGCGCCCTGCGCCGACTCGATGCGGAAGCTCAGGTCAATGCGCGGGGGCGTGCTTTCGCGCACGACGCGGATGTCTGCTGCGGCCGGCCTGCGCCCCGGCTCGTAACGGCCGGCCCGCTGCACGTCGGTGATCGTGATCGACAGCTTCTGACCGGCCGGCAACACCACTTCCGCCTGGGTCAGGGTGTACTTGCTCAAGGCGTCAACCCAGTCGTCGCGGTCGCCGGCGCTGCGGTTGAACTCGGTGAGCTTGGCCGCATCGCGATAGCCGACCTCGATGCGGTCGGACTTGATCGTGGCACCCACGGCGCCCGCGTTGGCGGCCCACGCCGGGCCTGCCGCCACGGCCGCGAGCGCAGCGCAAAAGCTGGCCTGGCGCAACCGATTCGCCAGCGCGGGCCAGCCCGCCAATGCCACCTTCGGGTCAATGATGCGGATCATGCGGTCGACCGCGCTGCTCACGACAGGGGTCAAGCGGCCGGTGGCCGATGATCGGCCGGAATGAAGGGCCGCACCACAGCCAGCAGCCTCGCAACATACGCATCCTTCTCGCCGACCGGCGCCGCGTAGTGCAGGGCCTTTGCGGCCGCTTCCTGGCCCGCGCCGCGCACCATCATCCAGGCTGCAAGGTATTGCGAAGCCAGGCAGCCTCCCGCCGTGGCGATCGGGCCGCGCGCATGGAAGGCCGCATCTTCGACGCGCACGCCGGCCTCGATCACCCAGGGTTTGGTCGTCAGGTCGGTGCAGGCCGGCATGTCGGCCAGCAGGCCCAGCCGCGCCATCAGCAGCGCGCCCGAGCACTGCGCGCCGATCATCTGCCGCAGCGGGTCGAGTTGCAGGCGGTCGAGCACCGAGCCGCTCTGGCCGATGCCCTGGGCGATGGCGCGGGTGTAGATGCCGCTGCCGAAGATCACTGCGTCGGCCTCGTTCGCGAATTCGAGCGGGCGCTGGGCCTGCACCGTGACGCCGCTCATCGAGGTGACGTGCGCGGTCGGGCTGCAGATCTCGGCCTTCCAGCCGGCGTGGCCCAAGCGGTTCAGCAAGCCGAGCGCGATGAACGAGTCGAGCTCGTTGAAGCCGTCGAACGTGAGGATCGCGATGCGCACGGCGCTAGTCTTCGAGCAAGGATCGCAGCATCCACGCGGTTTGCTCGTGCACCGTGAGGCGCTGCGTCAGCAGGTCGGCGGTGGGTTCGTCGCCGGCGATGGCGCCGCGGTCGGCCTCACTGATGCCGATGTTGATGGTCGAGCCACGCAGAACGGGGGTGGACTTCTTTGCCATCGAAGGCTCCTTGGGAGACAGGTCACGCAACTGTATCGAAGCGGCGTGACCTGCCGGAACCCCGGTCAATTTCAATGCACGAGCATGAGCCCGCTTCCGACCGCCAGGCCCGCGCCACCGACGACGATGGCCAGGCCCAGCAGACGTTGCGTGCGGCGCAGCGCGATGCCGAACGCGAGACTGTTCATGGCCGGATCGCGATCACGCCAGGTCGTAGCGGCCAAGGTCCATCACCTTGCTCCAGGCCGCCGCGAAGTCATGCACGAACGCCTGCTGCGAGTCGCTGCTGGCATAGACTTCTGCCAGGGCGCGGAGCTGGGAATTCGAACCGAAGACCAGATCGACAACGGTGCCCGTCCAGTTGAGAACGCCAGTCGACCGATCACGCCCCTCCAACACGCCATCGTCCGCTGCGGACGTCTTCCACGTCGTGTTCATGTCGAGCAGGTTGACGAAGAAATCATTCGTCAACGTCTCGGGCCGCTTCGTGAAGACACCGTGTTGTGCCCTGCCGACATTGGCATTCAGCACACGCAGGCCACCCACCAGCACCGTCATCTCGGGGGCGGTCAGCGTCAGCAGGTTCGCCCGGTCCACCAGCAACTCGGCCGCTGAACCCTCCCAGCCCTTGCGAAGGTGGTTGCGGAAGCCGTCTGCACCTGGTTCCAGCGGGGCGAACGAGTGCGCGTCGGTCTGGTCTTGTGACGCGTCGGTGCGGCCCGGCGTGAACGACACCTTCACCTCGATGCCGGCCTTGGTCGCCGCAGCCTCGACAGCCGCAGAGCCACCCAGCACGATCAGGTCGGCAAGCGAGAGCTTCTTGCCAGCGGTCTGTGCGGCATTGAAGTCAGCCTGGATCGCCGTGAGCACCTGAAGCACACCCGCCAGTTCGGCCGGCTGGTTGACTTCCCAATCTTTTTGCGGCGTCAGGCGAATGCGTGCCCCGTTGGCTCCGCCGCGCTTGTCGCTGCCACGGAAGGTGGCCGCCGACGCCCACGCGGTCGACACCAGCTGCGAGATGGACAGGCCGGACGTGAGGAGCTTGGCCTTGAGGCCGGCGATGTCCTGCGCGTCAACCAACACATGGTCGACGGCCGGGACCGGGTCCTGCCAGATCAACTCTTCCTTCGGCACCAGCGGGCCGAGGTAGCGGGCAATCGGGCCCATGTCGCGGTGCGTCAGCTTGAACCAGGCGCGAGCGAACGTATCGGCGAGCTCCTGCGGGTTCGCCATGAAGCGACGCGAGATCTTTTCGTAGGCAGGGTCCATGCGCATCGCCATGTCGGCCGTCGTCATCATCGGCGCGTGGCGCTGGCTCGGGTCATGCGCGTCGGGCACGACGCCGTCGCCGGTAGTGCCGACCGGCTTCCACTGGTGTGCACCGGCCGGGCTCTTGGTCAGCTCCCACTCGTAGCCGAACAGGGTCTCGAAGTAGCCGTTGTCCCACTGGATCGGGTTCGGCGTCCAGGCGCCTTCCAGGCCACTGGTGAAGGCATGCACGCCCTTGCCGGTGCCGAAACTGTTGATCCAGCCCAGGCCCTGCGCCTCGATACCGGCGCCCTCAGGCTCGGGGCCGACGACCGCATCAGCGGCGCCGTGGGTCTTGCCGAAGGTGTGGCCGCCGGCGGTCAGTGCGACGGTCTCTTCGTCGTTCATCGCCATGCGGGTAAAGGTCTCGCGGATGTCGCGCGCCGAGCCCAATGGGTCGGGCTGGCCTTCCGGGCCTTCCGGGTTCACATAAATCAGGCCCATGGTCGTGGCGCCCAGCGGGTTGGCGAGCTCGCGATCACCGGAGTAGCGCTTGTCCGTGCCCTTCCACGCTGTCTCGGCGCCCCAGTTGATGTCTTCTTCCGGCTCCCAGATGTCCGGGCGGCCGCCGCCGAAGCCGAAGGTCTTGAAGCCCATCGACTCGAGCGCGACGGTGCCGGTCAGGACGATCAGATCGGCCCAGGACAGCTTCTTGCCGTACTTCTGCTTGATTGGCCACAACAGGCGGCGCGCCTTGTCGAGGTTGCCATTGTCGGGCCAGCTGTTGAGTGGCGCGAAACGCTGCGAGCCGGAACCCGCGCCGCCTCGACCGTCGGCGATGCGATAGGTGCCAGCGGCATGCCAGGTCATGCGGATGAAGAGCGGCCCGTAGTGGCCGTAGTCTGCGGGCCACCAGTCTTGGGAGTCCGTCATCAGCGCATGCAGATCCTCAACCACCGCGTGCAGGTCGAGGCTCTTGAACTCGTCAGCGTAGTTGAACCCGGCATCCATCGGATTGGACAGCGAGGAA
>CANJKD010000155.1 GCA_947474415.1 Burkholderiales bacterium
CAGCGTCATGAAGCGGCTGATGTAGCTCACCAGATGAGCCACGCCGAAGATCATCGTCTTCGTGTTGCCGGTCTGCATGCGCTGGCCGTTCACGTCGAGCCACATCGACAGCGCCTGCGGGTCGGGCACGTCGTCGGCCGTCACCATCCACGGGCCGACCGGGCCGAAGGTGTCGCAGCCCTTGCCCTTGTCCCAGGTGCCGCCGCGCTCGATCTGGTATTCGCGCTCGGACACGTCGTTGACGACGCAATAACCGGCGACGAACTTCAGCGCCTCGGCTTCCGTGACATAGCGTGCCTTGGTGCCGATGACGATGCCGAGTTCGACCTCCCAGTCACCCTTGGTCGAGCCCTGCGGCAGCACCACGGCGTCGTTGCAGCCGACCAGGCTGCTCGTCGTCTTGGTGAACAGAATGGGTTCGGCCGGCACCGGCAGGTTCGATTCGGCGGCGTGGTCGGCGTAGTTCAGGCCGACGCAGATGAATTTGCCCATGCCACTCCACGGCGGCGCGCTGCGGCCGGGGTTCGCGACCACCGGCAAGGTGCCGGGATCGAGCTCGCGCAGGCGCTGCAGGCCGTGCGGGGTGAGCGTGTCGGCGGTGATGTCGGGAAGCACGCCCGACAGGTCGCGCACCACGCCTTGCGCGTCGATCAGCGCCGGTTTCTCGGCGCCCTTGGCGCCGTATCGCATCAGTTTCATGGGTTTCCTTTGGGGGGTGAAAAGTGTCTCAAAGACCGTTGACCTTGAGGTGGATCGCGTACAGGGAACTGGTGGCGCAGATGGGCTTGACGAAGTCATCGGCAACCTGGCTGACCGCAGTGGTCAGCGGGTCGATGCGGTACACATGGCAGGCCCCGATCTCGCTCTCGGCGGGCTCGCCTTCGTAGTCGGACAGGATGCCGTAGCTCGGGTCGGTGAACCAGACCGAGCCATCGGAGCGCACCACCACGTCGTTCGGCGAGTTCAGGCGTTTGCCCTGCCAGCGGTCGGCCAGCACGGTGATGCGCCCGTCGTGCTCGGTGCGCGTGACACGGCGCGTCAGGTGTTCGCAGGTCACGAGCCGGCCCTCGCGGTCCACGGTGTTGCCGTTCGAGTGGTTCGAACGCTCGCGGAACACGCCCACCGTGCCGTTCAGTTCGTCCAGCCGCAGCATGCGGTTGTTCGGGATGTCGGACCAGACCAGGGTGCCGTGCGCCGCGAACCACGCCGGGCCTTCGCACCAGCGCCCGCCGGTCCACAGCCGCGCCACGCGTTCCGGCCCGGCCAGGCAGGCACGGAACTCCGGCTCGAAGACCTCGAACCCGGTGCCTTCGAGCGTTCCAAACGTCGCCATAGATTCCCCTTCGTTCAGCGTTTTGCGCGCGTGCTGGCCGGCACGATCACGGCCATGATCCCGGTCAGCAGCATACGCAGGCCCGGCCCGGCCCGGCCCGGCCCGGCCCGGCCCGGCGCCGGCGGCATTGCGCATCGCCCCAGCATGAACAGCGCGGCTCCCCAGGTGCCCGCCACGCTTGGCCGGCCGCCGCTGACCGAGGGGCACTGGACCGCCCGGCTCGGTCGCCTCCCGCGTGTCCGCGCTGGTCCGCAGCTTCATCTCCACGGGCGCGGCCCGCCCGACAGGATCTGCGGTGCGACCCGGAATGTGACAGCCGATGCGCCGGGCGCGATGCTGCTTGCCCTTCAGGCCGCGCTGGGCGAAGTACCCGATCTGCATCGCGCTGAGTGGCTTGACGTCCAGCGCGATGCGGTAGGCGCAGGGCTCGGTCACGATGCAGTCCAACGACACCACAACGATGCCGGCGTCGCCATTGCCCGCCTCACCGAACTTGGACGCAACTCATGCTCTGCGCCCTTCCGCAGCCCTGCCGGGCGCTGGGAGCCTCTGCCCGCCCGTGGTGACCTCGCCAGCACGACAGAACTGATCATCTCTCTGCTCGGCCCTTACTTCCAACCTTTGACATGAAGCCATTTCCGCGATGTTGTGCTAGTTCGACCAGCCGCCGTCGATGACCTGAGCGGTGCCGGTGGTGAAGCCCGATTCGTCGGACGCAAGGTAGACCGCCAGCGCCGCGATCTCGGCCGTGCTGCCCACCCGGCCCATCGGCTGGCGCGCCACGAACCAGGCTTCGGCCTGCTCGATGGTCTGGCCGGTGGACTGTGCCAACGCGGCCATCCGGTCGCGCAGCGAGGGCGACTCCACCGTTCCGGGGCAGATCGCGTTGCAGCGCACGCCGCGGGTGATGAAGTCGGCAGCGATCGATTTGGTCATGCCGATCACCGCCGCCTTGGTCGCGCCATAGACGAAGCGGTTCGGCGCGCCTTTGATGCTGCCGGCCACCGACGCGACATTGATGATCGAGCCGCCGCCGGTGCCGGCTTCGAACGACGCGAGCATCGCGGGCAGGAAGGCGCGGGTCACGCGGTACATCGCGCGCACGTTCAGGTTGAACGAGAACTCGAAGGCCGTTTCGTCGCAGTCGAGGATGCTGCCGGCGTGCACATAGCCGGCACCGTTGAACAGGATGTTCACCGCGCCGGCAGCCTGCGCGGCGGCGGCCACAGCGTTCGCATCGGTCACGTCGAGCCGCCGCGTTTCGCAGCCGGTGGCCTTCGCCAGGTCAGCGAGCAAGGCCGCGTTGATGTCGGTCGCGATCACACGCGCGCCTTCGCGCACGAAGGCCTCGGCGGTGGCGCGGCCGATGCCCTGGCCGGCGGCGGTCACGAAGGCGGTCTTGCCCTGGAGTCGATGTGTCATGGGTGGGTCTCGGTGGATGAAAGGCGCGCGCCGGTGCCGGCGATTCGTTGGGGAAGGGTCAGCTCGCCTCGCTCACGGCGGCCATGAAGAGCGCATACAGTTCCTGCATCATGCCCGGGTTGTCGTCGACCGCGGTGTGCACCAGAACGGTCTGGGTCGGCATGTCGATGAACACGCGCTGGCCGTGATGGCCCTTGAAATAGGGCTGCGTTCCATCGGCGCGCGCGTGCCACATGAAGGCCTTGTAGCCGGCCTGCGGGGTCGCGCGCCCGAAGGTTACCTGCTGTTCGTCGCGGCGCCAGCTGCGGCATTCGGTCAGCCACTTGCGGCTGACGATCTGCGCGCCGTTCAGCTCGCCTTGTTGCGCCACCAGTTGGCCCAGCCGAAGCCAGTCGCGCGCGCGTGCGGCCACCCCGATGCAGTTGAATTCGTGGCGCCGACCGTCGCACTGCCAGGTGGCGTCGGCTTCGGCGCCCATCGGTTGCCAGAGCGCCTGCTGCGCGAATTCGGACAGGCTGGCGCCGCTGACGGCGCGCAGCACCATGCCGATCGTCAGTGGGCACAGCTCGTTGTAGTTGAAGCGCGCGCCGGGCTCCTCGGCGCGCGCGTTCCAGCCGCGCACCACCGCTTCGAGATCGGCGCTGTTGCCCTGCAGCAGCCCGGCCGGGTAGATCGTCGCGTTGTCGCGGCTGTGCAGCACCGCCGCACCGCTCGCCATGTTCACGAGGTGTCGCATCGACACCCGGCCGTGCAAGGTGTCGCGCAGGGCGGGCACGTACTGGTCGGGGCGGTCGTCGAGCGATTCGATCAGGCCCTTGTCGATCGCAATGCCGAGCAGCAGCGAGGTCACGCTCTTGGCCATCGACCAGCTGGTCAGGCGCATCTCGGCGGTGCGATCGAAGCCATAGCGCTGGACCCAGATCTCGCCGCGGCGCGCGATTGCCAGCGCGGTCGTCGGCTGGCTCGCCAGGTAGTCGGCGATCGACTTCGAGGCGCCCTGCCAGCGGTAGCGCAAGTCGGGGCGCGGTGCCGACCGGAGCGGTGCCGCCGCGCCCGCGCTGCGGATCGTGCGGCTCGGCAGCATCTGCTCGAAGCCGCCCGAGTAGTTGCCGACGCGCGTCGCGGTGTCGCGCTCGTAGCCTCCGTTCCATCCGGTCGGGTAGCCCGTGGACGCGCCCCAGCGGTCGTCGTCGGCCCAGGCCCGGGCGACGAGTCCGCAGCCGGCAAGCAGCGCGGCCGCGCCGGCCTGACAGAACTGGCGGCGATCAGTCACAAACGACCTGCACCTTGGTGCTGCGCGTGCGGTCGCTCGCCAGCTCGAAGGCTTCGAGCGCGCGCGAGAGCGGAATCTGCGCGCTGAGCAGCGGCCGCGCATCGACGCGGCGCGTGCGCAGGAACTGCACCGCCCAGTCGAAGGCATGCGCGGCGCGGAACGCGCCCACGTAGTCGAGCTCGCGCGCCATGATGCTGTTGGCCGGGAACATCACGCCTTCGGCCGGCAGCGTGCCCACCTGCACGATGCGGCCGCCCTTGCGCGCCGCCTTCAGGCAGGTCAATCAGCGCGGCCGGGCTGCCGGCGGCTTCGATGCACGCGTCCGCCGAATCTGCCAACTGCGCGGTCAGCTCGGCGTCGCTCATCAGGTCGGTGCGCAGGCCGACGTCGGCACCGACGCTGCGCGCCGTCTGCAGCGGCCGGTCGGCGATGTCGCAGCAGATGATGTGCGCGGCACCGGCCAGCCGGGCCGCGATCACGCTCATCGAGCCGATCGTGCCGCCGCCGGTGACGAGCACCGTCTTGCCGGTGAGAACGCCGGCGCGGTGCACCGCGTGCAGGCCGATCGACAGCGGCTCGGCACAGGCGAGTTCGCCGAGGGAAATGTCTTCATGGATCGGCGTGAGCTGGCGCTCGCCCATCACGAAGCGTTCGCGGAACATGCCCTGCACATGCGGGAACACGCTGGCGCTGCCGAGGAAGCGCATGTGGCGGCACAGGTTCAGGCGCCCGCCGGTGCAGTAGTCGCAGTGGCCGCAGGCGTGCGACGGGTTGATCGCGACCTTGTCGCCGACCGCCACCCGCGTGACCGCGCTGCCGATGCGCGCCACCGTGCCCGAGACCTCGTGGCCGGGGACGAGCGGCTCGCGCACCACGAACGCGCCGACGCGGCCATGCTGGTAGTAGTGCAGGTCGGAGCCGCAGATGCCGCCGGCGCCGAGGCGCATTTCCACATCGGTGGGGCCGAGTTCGGCCGGGCCGTCCTGTTCGAGGCGCAGGTCTTTGGCGCCGTGGATTCTGCAGGTGAGTGACATGGCATTTCCTTTGGGCATCAAGCGCTCAAGCGGGCTTGGGTGCAGCCTTGCGGCGCGGCGTGGGCGGCAATTCGGGGTGGCCGCCGGGCGCGGAGTTGGGCGTGATGCTGGCGGTGAAGCGGTCGTGCGAGTTCGACAGGTGGGCCGCCATCGCGAGCCGCGCCGCGTCGGGCGCGCGGTTCGCGATGGCGATGACCACGGCGGTGTGTTCGGTGATGGCCAGCGCCCAGCTGCGCGCAGTTTCGAAGTGGCTGCCGAGCTGCTCGAACAGCGGGTTGTGGCGTTCGTCGAACAGCTCGGTCACGATGCGTTGCAGCACCGAGTTCTCGCAGGCCTCGGCGATGCGCAGGTGGAACAGCCGGTCGCCACGCGTCGGCGTGTGGCCGCTGTCGACCTCTTGCTGCATCAGCGCCACCGCGTTGCGCAGGCCGGCGATCTGCGCTTTCTTCATGTGCGCCGCGGCGTGGGCGGCCAGCTCGCTTTCGATCATCTGGCGGGCGCGGATCGTCTCCAGCGGGCCCTCGGCACTGACCGGCCGCGCGCGCGCCTCGGCGATCGGCAACACGTAAATGCCCGAACCCATCCGCACCTCGACCAGGCCTTCCACTTCGAGCGCGATCAGCGCCTCGCGCACCGAGGGGCGCGAGACGCCGAGCTGCAGCGCCAGGTCGCGCTCGGGCGGCAGCCGCGCGCCAACCTCGTATTCGCCCCGTTCGACCAGACCACGCAACTGGTCGGCGATCTGGCGGTAGAGGCGGCGGGGTTCGATGGTCTTGATGGGCATGCGGTGGGGGATGACACGCCGGGGCCAACAGGGTCCGACCCGGTGCCAGGCCAAGCCAGGCCGGGGAAGTGGTCAAGTGGCCTGACCAATTGCCAAAAGCATAGTCGAGTTGACAGGTCGACGTCAACGACGCATCGACGCAGCCACGCGTCGCACTTTCGCTTGCGACAACGACGCGTCGGATGAGTGCGACACCCTGCGCCGAATGGCCGATCGAGCCGTCGCCACGCGCCGGTGCGGCCGTGAACGGCTTGTAAGGCGCGGTAGGCGCCACCGGTGCATCTATCGAAACACCCTAGCTCGCGAACCGGGGCCGTCCGTCAAAATCCAACGCTGTTTCCCGGAGCGTTGAGATGGAAAAAATCTGGCTGAAGCAGTACCCCGCAGGCGTGCCGGCGAACATCGATGTGGAACAGTACCGGTCGCTGGTGGCCTTGCTCGAAGAAAGCTTCAAGAAATATGCAGGCCGCATGGC